>JAXDLD010000605.1:0-4607 GCA_034666805.1 Acidobacteriota bacterium | reverse complement strand
ATCGTTTCACTCGCCACTCTTGACGAACTCCTCATATTTTTCGGCGTTCATGAGCTCTTTCAAATCGGAGGCCGAGGAGAAGCGGATGCGGACCAGCCACCCCTCGCCATGAGGGTCCTCGTTCAACAGCTCCGGGTCCTCGACGACGGCGTCGTTGATCTCCATCACCTCGCCGGCCACCGGGGTGTAGACCTCGGCCACCGCCTTGACCGACTCGATCGTCCCCAGCTCGTCGCCGGTGTTGAAGACCTGCCCGGTCTCCGGCAGCTCGACGAAGACGACCTCGCCCAGCTCCTGCTGGGCGAACTCGGTGATGCCGATGATGCACACGTCACCCTCGATCTTGACCCACTCGTGCTCCCTCGAATAAAGATAATCGGCTGGATACATAGGTTCGTCACCCTCCTCAAGGCATTGGATTGGATCTTTTTAGCTCACCTGGGCCGGGTATAGAACGGCAGGGCGACCACCTGGGCCTCGACCTGCTTGCCGCGCACGTCGAGCCCCAGCCGGGTGCCCGGACTGTCCAACCCGACGGGTACATAGGCCATTCCCAGCGCCTTCTCGAAGGTCGGACTGAAGGTGCCGCTGGTCACCGAGCCGACCGAGTTGCCGGAGGCGTCGAGGATCGAGTGGCCCTGGCGGCCGATCCCCCGCCCCAGCACCTCGAAGCCCACGAGCTTGCGCTTGACCCCCTCGGCCTGCTGGAAGGCGAGCACGTCGCGGCCGAGGAAGTCCCCCTTGCCGAGCTTGACCACCCAGGCGAGCCCGGCCTCCAGCGGAGTCGTCGTGTCGTCGATCTCGTGGCCGTAGAGGGCCATCCCCGCCTCCAGGCGGAGAGTGTCGCGCGCTCCGAGCCCGGCCGGCACCAGGCCGTGCGGGGCGCCCTCTTGGAGCAGCCGGCGCCAGACCGCCGGGGCGTCCTCCGGGGCGAGGTAGAGCTCGACCCCGTCCTCCCCCGTGTAGCCGGTGCGCGAGATGAGGGCGGGCACCCCCGCCACCTCGCCCTGGGCGAAGCCGTAGTAGCGCAGGGTGGAGACGTCGAGGCTCGCGAGCGGAGCGAGGATGGCGAGCGCCTTCGGCCCCTGGAGGGCTAAGAGGGCGTAGTCGTCGCTCGCGTTGACGACCTCCGCGGCGTCGGGCGCGTCGCCCACCCGGGAGGCGATCCAGTCGAAGTCGCGGTCGGCGTTGCTGGCGTTGACGACGACCAGGAAGTCCTCTTCGCCGAGGCGGTAGATCAGGAGGTCGTCGACATAGGTGGCGCGGTCGGTCAGGAGGCCGCTGTAGTGGGCCCGGCCGGGGGCGAGCTTGCTGACGTCGTTGGGGGTCAAGCGCTGGAGGAGGCCCAGGGCGCCGGCCCCGCGCACCCGGATCTCGCCCATGTGGGAGACGTCGAAGAGGCCGGCGGCGGTGCGCACCGCCCGGTGCTCCTCCATCACCCCCGAGTACTGGACCGGCATCTCCCAGCCGGCGAAGGGCACCATCTTCCCCCCGGCCTCCTTGTGGCACTCGTAGAGGGGGGTCCGCTTCAGCTCTTCCTTCTCAACCTTCTCAGTGTCGTCACCCATGATCCGTCTCCTGGCTCATCGGGCGGAAACGGTATCACGCCGGGGGCCCCGGCCCCCCTCTTTTGCAACTTCCGCCCGGAAGCGATATCTCTTAAGGTGGAGGTGACCGCATGCAACTGCTCGTCATCCGCCACGCGATCGCCGAGGAGCGGGAGGACTTCGCCCGCACCGGCAAGGACGATCGCCTGCGGCCGCTGACCGACGAAGGAAGGAAGAAGATGAAGCAGGGGGCGAAGGGTCTGCGGCAGCTCGTGCCGGAGATCGACCTCCTGGCGACCAGCCCGCTCACCCGGGCCGCCCAGACCGGGGCGATCCTCGACACCGTCTACGGCGGGGTCAACGAGGTGGAGATCGAGGAGCTCTCCCCGGAGGCCGCGCCGGTCGACTTCCTGCGCTGGCTGCGCAAGCAGAAGGGCGGGCGCCTCGCCGTCGTCGGCCACGAGCCGAGCATCAGCCTCATCCTCTCCTGGCTCCTGACCGGCAGCGAGCGCCGCATCTTCTCCTTCCGCAAGGGGGGAGCCTGCCTGATCGAGTTCAGCGGCGAGGTCGGGGCCGGCACCGCGACCCTCCTCTGGGCCCTGACCCCGGGGCAGCTCCGCGATCTGGCGGAGTAGGGCGGACGAGGACGAGATGGCTGCTTTCGACGAAGCTCCCACCGATCCCCCGCGGCTCCTCTCCCGGCCGCCGGAGGAGGGGGCGCGGCTCCTCGCCCTCGCCTTCCTCGGCCAGGCCGCCGCCGCCCGCCCCCGTCTCGACGACCCCGAGGACGAGGAGGCCCTGCACGACTTCCGGGTCGCCTTGAGGAGATTGCGGAGCTGCCTCAAGGCCTACGGCGATCACCTGGACGACAGCGTCCCCAAGAAGCTCGCCCGGCGCCTGCGCCGGCTGGCCGACGCCACCGGCGCCGGCCGTGACGCCGAGGTCCAGATCGAGTGGCTGCGGGGGGAGGGGCGGCCGCCCGCCGCCGCGCACCGGCCCGGCCACGCCTGGCTGCTCGCCCGGCTGGAGAGGAGGAAGCGCGACGCCTACTCTGAGATCGCCGAGGAGGTGGCCGACGAGTTCGCGGACGTCCAAGCCGACCTCGAACGCAAGCTCTCCGTCTACCGCACCGAGGTGCGCCTCGACCGCGACCTGCCGCGCCGGACCCTGGGTGCCGCCGCGGCCGAGATCCTCAAGGCCCAGGCCGAGGAGCTGGCGGACTACTTGGCCAAGATCGACGGCCCGGGCGCCGAGAACGCGGCGCACCAGGCGCGGATCCGGGCCAAGCGCCTGCGCTATCTCCTCGAGCCGTTCCGGGAGGAGGTGCCGGAGGCGGCGCCCGTCGTCCAGCGCATCAAGTCCCTCCAGGACCTCCTGGGCGAGCTGCACGACGCCCATGTCCTGGAGGGCGAGATCACCGACTCCCTCGCCCGGGCGGCGGAGGAGCGGGCGGAGCGGCTCCTGGAGCTCACCCTGGCCGATGCCCCGGACGACAAGCTCCTCCGCGCCGAGCGCCGCCGCCGCCACGAGCCCGGCCTCCTCGCCCTGGCGAAGCGCAACCGCGCCCGCCGCGACCGCCTCTACTCCGAGATGGCCAAGGGGTGGCTGGACGGCCGGGCCGGCAGCTTCTTCCAACTCGGCTCGCTGGCGGAGGCCCTGGCCGCCGCGGGCGGAGCCGCCGGAGTCTAGGCCGTGGCGCCGCCGGTCCTCCGGGCCGTCCTCCTCGGGGCGAGCAACCTCGCCCGGTCCTTCCCCCGTATCCTCTCCCTCGTCCGCCAGCGGGCCGGCGGTCCGGTCGAGGTGCTGGGCGCCTTCGGCCGCGGCCGCTCCTACGGCGAGTGGAGCCGCCTCCTCGGGGTCCGCCACCTCCCCGGGATCGTCGGCTCCGGCCTCTGGAGGGAGATCGCGACTCGGGCCGGGCAGGAGCCGCTGCCGACCGTCGCCCTCTTGACCGATCTCGGCAACGACCTCGCCTACGGCCAATCGGTCGCGCGGATCGTCCCCTGGGTCGAGGCCTGCCTCGCCCGGCTCGTGGAGGCGCGGGCGGCGACCGTCGTCACCCTCCTCCCCCTGGCGACCCTCGAAGGGGTCCCGCCCTGGCGCTTCCACCTCGCCCGGACCGTCCTCTTTCCCGGCCGGCCCATGGATCGCCGCGATCTTCTCGCCAGGGCCCGGGAACTGAACGGAGAGATCCGCCGGCTCGCCCGGCAGGCCGGCGCCGAAGTGGTCGAGCCCGAGCTCTCCTGGTACGGTCTCGATCCCATCCATATAAGAAGCAAGGTGGCGGGCGGGGTCTGGAGGGAGATCCTCGGGCGGTGGCCGGGGGGGGGAGGAGGTGGGAAGGCGAGGAGGGTGATGGGATTGCAGCTCCTCCGGGCCGAGGAGCTGCGGCTCTGGCGCTTCACAGTGCGGACGGTGCAGCCCTGCAAACGGCTGCCGGACGGGACGACGGTGGCGCTCTATTGAGGCCCTCACCCCCCCGGGAGAAAAACAACTTCGCAGTAGCGCCTTTTTCTCCTACGCGCTCCGCTCCCCTCTCCCGGTGGTGCGGGCGGAAGGGTTGGGAGAGGGGCCGGGGGTGAGGGCTCCCGGTGTACACTTCAATCGATCGACAGGAACTCCAACCATGGGAGACGAGAGATGAAAGACCCCTTGAACCGTCGTGACTTCGGGAAGCTCACCTTGGCCGCCTTCGGCGGCGTTCTCGCCGGCTCGCTCGCCGGCGAACGGCTGCTCGCGGAGGAGAAGAAGAAGGCCCCGGAGGGCCAGTTCTCGCTCAAGGACCCGCACATCTGCTGTGGCCTCAACACCTGCAAAGGGCACGGCAAGGACGCCAAGAACGACTGCGCCGGCATGGGGAGCTGCGCCACCGTCGCGGCCCACGGCTGTGCCGGTACCAACGCCTGCGCCGGACAGGGGCAGACCGGCACCAATGCCTGTAAAGGCCAGGGGAGCTGCGGGGTCCCGGTCTCGGGCGACGCCTGGAAGCAGGCGCGTACCAGCTTCGAGGTGGCGATGAAGAAGGCCGGCAAGAAGTTCAATCCGGCGCCCAAGGGGTGC
>JAXDLD010000604.1:0-4563 GCA_034666805.1 Acidobacteriota bacterium | reverse complement strand
CAACTGCTGAAGAAGCGGTTTAACTCGGTCCCACCAGAGACCGTCCAGCGCATCTCCGCCATCTCGGCGGAAGATCTGATCCGGCTCGGCGAACGACTCCTGTCCGCTCGCTCTCTCGAAGAGCTGGGGCTCGCTTGACACGAGATCGGGAAGAGAGCTTTCCGCCGGCGGGAAAGCTCTCTCCGGGTGCTCCGAGCTTCGTTCCGATCTTGGCTAGGTCTTCTTGAGATTCCGCGCCAGGAACTCGACCGTTCGCTTCCAGGCGTCGCTCGCGGCCTCGGGCTGGTAGTTGCCGCCGGAGGCGTTGGCGAAGGCGTGCTTGGCGTTCGGGTAGACGTGGGTCTCCACCGGCTTACCCAACCCTTTGAGGGTCGACTCGAACTGCTGCACGCTCGCTACCGGGATGCTCCCGTCCTGACCGCCGAAGAAGCCGAGGATGGGCATCTGCAGGGTCTTCAGGCGGGCGGGGTCGGTCTCCAGGTGACCGTAGTAGATGACCGTCGCCTTGATCTTGTCGGGGAAGAGGAGGGCGGTGGCGAGCGACCAGCCGCCGCCGAAGCACCAGCCGATGACGCCGACCCGCGGCGCGTGCTGCTCGGCCGTGAGGTAATGGTAAGCCTGGCGCAGGTTCTCCTGGCCTGCCGGCATGTTCTTCATGGCGGCCTGCATGAGCTGGGTCGCCTGGTCGGGGGTTTCCGCCTTGGCGCCGCCGTAGAGGTCGACGGCGAGCGCGGCGTAGCCCTCGCCCGCCAGGCGGCGGGCCATGTCGCGGATGTTGTCGTTCAGGCCCCACCACTCGTGGATGACGATGATCCCGGGCAGCGGCCCCGAGGCCCCCTTGGGGCGGGCGAGGAAGCCGTGGAGCTTCTTGCCGCCGACCTCGCCGTAGGCTACCTCTTCGCCCGTCACCTCGGTCGACGGCGCCGTCTTCGCCGCCGCGGTGGGTTTCGGGCTGTCCCCCTTGTGCTCGGCGGCCATACGCTGCAGGTCGTCGGCGCCGGCACACACCGCGCCGGCCAGCAGGAACAGCAGGGTCAGGAACAGATTTGCTTTCATATCGTCTCCTCCTCAGGTTCCGTCAGTCTTCCTTCCTTGCAACGGCCGCTCCATCGACGGCGAGCCGCGCGACCGCCGCCGCGAGCTCGGCGGGCGCCACCGGCTTGGCGAGGTGAATGGCGAAGCCGGCCGCCAGGGCCTTCTGGCGATCGCCCTCGGCGGCGTAGGCGGTGAGCGCCAGGGCCGGGATGGCGGCGATCGCGCCGTCCAGGGCGCGGACCTGGCGGATCAGGGCGTAGCCGTCCTCGTCCGGCATGCCGATGTCGGCCACCAGGACGTCCGCCCCGAAGCGCACCAGGGAGCGGAGGGCCTCGGCGGCCGAGGCGGCCGTGCGCACGCTCGCCCCGTAGCGGCCGAGGATGGCGGGGAGGATCTCGCGGACGTCCTTCTCGTCGTCGACCAGGAGGACCTCGACGCCGGCGAGCGACCTGCCGTTGTCCGCCGCCGATCCCGCCGATCCCGCCGATCCCGGCATCGGCGCCAAGGCCGCCATCTCCTCCGCCGGGACGGCGGCGGGCAGGCGGACGGTGAAGGTCGCCCCCTGCCCCGGGCCGGGGCTCGCCGCCACCACCGTCCCCCCGTGCAGCTCGACCAGGTGGCGGACGATGGCGAGCCCGAGGCCCAGCCCGCCGTGCGTCCGGGTCGTGCTGCTGTCCGCCTGGCGGAAACGGTCGAAGACATAGTCGAGGAAGTCGGCCGGAATGCCCATCCCGGTATCGCTCACCTCGATCTCCACCTGGGAGCCGGCGCGCGCCAGGCCGACTTCGACCCGGCCGCCCCGGGGGGTGAACTTGACGGCGTTCGACAGCAGGTTCCAGACCACCTGCTGCAGGCGGTTGGGGTCGCCCGCCGCCGCGGGGGCCAGGGGATCGAGCCGCGCGGTGAGCCGGATCTCCTTGGCCTCCGCCGCCGGGCGGACCGCGTCCAGGGCCGCGTGGACGACCGGCCCCAAGTCCACCCGCTGCACCTCGAGGAGGAGCTTGCCGGTGATGATGCGCGACACGTCCAGGAGGTCGTCGACGATCTGGCCCTGCGCCTTGGCGTTCCTCTCGATGGTGGCGACCGCCCGCCGTGCCGCGGCGGGGTCGAGATCTCCCTTGCCGAGGAGGAAGGTCCAGCCGAGGATGGCGTGGAGGGGGGTCCGCAGCTCGTGCGAGACGGTGCTCAGGAACTCGTCCTTGACCCGATTCGCCTCCTCCGCCCGCCGCCGAGCCTCGCGCTCGGCCGCCGTCCGCTCCGCTACCCGCTGCTCGAGCTCCTCGGCATGGCCGCGCAGCTCGGCGTCCTTCTTCGCCAGGGCGTCGGCCATGGCGTCGAAGGCGGCGGCCAGGCGGCCGACCTCGTCACCCCGCCCGGGACCGCCGGAAGCGCCCAGCCCGACCCGCCGGGCGAGGTCCCCGGCGGCGATGGCGTTGGCGGTCTGCCCGACCCGGCGCAGAGGGAGCGTCGCCCAGCGCGCGGCGAAGATGGCGACCGCCATCGCCAGGAGCGCGGTCAAGAGGGCGAAGACGAAGCTGCGGCCGGCCTGCGCCTCCTGGGCGGCCAGGATTCCCGACTCCGGAGTGAGAATCCCGTACAGCCAGCGTTTGCTCGTCAAGGGGACGATCGCGGCCTCGACATGGCCCCGCCCGGGCGCCCGGGTCCGCAGGTGTGGGTCGGCCGCGCGGTCGTAGAGGAGCCAGCGCGAGCGCTCGAAGAGCCCGGGGACCGGCGCCGCGGCGAGGAGCCCGCGGGTGCCGGGGCCGAAGCGCTCCTCCGCCACCAGGGTCTCGGCGACCGTCTCCGGGAGGGGGGCCAGGGGACGGAAGCGGAGCCGCGGCTGGGCCGGCTCGGAGAGGCGGATGCCGTCGCCGTCCCAGAGGAGCCCGATCTCGCCCCGGCCGGCGAAGCCGGTGTCGCCGGCGATGAGCGCGTCCAGGCCGGACAAGTCGAGGCGCCCCACCGCGACCCCCAGGATAGGCCCCCCCGGCAGGCGGACGGGAGCCGAGAGGTGGAAGTGGATGCGTCCGTCCTCCGGGTCCCAGCGCGGCTCGTCGACCGCCGACTCGCCGGCCACGGCGGTGAGGAAATAGCGCGCCGAGACGTAGCTCCGCCCGGCGAGCCGGGGGTCGGTCGCCAGCCGGACCTCACCCGTCGGGCCGGTCAGGTAGAGGGCGTCGAAGCCGTGGGTCTCCCGCATCTGGGCGAGGGCGAGGGCGACGTCGGCCGTGAGGTCCGCCGGCGGCGCCGGGTGCCCGGCGAGGAGGCGGACCGTCTGGGGGGCCGCGGCCACGACCCGGAGGTCGGCGAGCGAACGTTCCAGGTAGGCGTCGATGGCCTCGGCTGTGCCGCGCGCCTGGGCCAGGCTCTGGGCCCGGGTGGCCGCGAGCAGCTCGCGGCGCGCGGTGGCGCCGTTGTAGAGGGTGACGATGGCGAGCGGCGCGACCGCCGAGGCGACGAGGAGGACGGCGAGCTTGCTGGCCCAGGGCCAGTGGCGCCAGCGTGGCGGCAGCAGACGTTTGAAGCGCGCTCCCATCTCCATCCTTTTCCTCAGGGCCGCAGCCGGACCAGGCTGTAGTTGGCGTTGGCCACCAAGCCGAGCGCCTCGGCCTGCGGCAGGCCGGTGACTGAGCGCCGGTAGACCGAGACCCGGACCCCCTCGGCGAGCGGCGCGATGGGGAGATCGCGGGCGAGGATCTCCTGGGCGCGGAAGTAGGCGGCGATGCGTTCCGCCGGAATCCGGCCCCGCGCCCCGGCGGCCAGCGCGGCGTCGAGCTCCGGGCTCGCGTAGCCCATGCACTGCAGGGAGCCGCGCGAGCCGAAGCGGGTCTCCAGGCTCTCCGGGTCGGGACCCTGGCTGCCGCCGATCAGGCCGAGGTCGAAATCGTGGAGCTTCAGAAGGCGGGCGATCGAGGTGTCGATGGGGAGCAGCACGGGATGAACGGCGATCCCGACCTCCGCGAGCTGCGCCGCGATCTCGCGGGCGACCTCGGGAAGCGGGGAGTAGCCCGGAGTCACGAGGTCGACCGTGAGGCGTATCCCGCGGCGGTCGGGCACGAGCCCCGCGGCATCGAGGAGCCGGGCGGCGCCGGCACGGTCGAAGGCCGGCACCCGGGCCCGCCCATTGTAGGCCCAGGACACGCTGGGGGTGTAGAAGCCGAGGGCCGGCGCGCCGTAACCGGCCAAGGCGCGCTCCACGAGGCGCGGGCGGTCGAGGGCGGCGTTGACCGCCCGGCGTACCCGGAGGTCGGACCACGGCCGGCGGCGCAGGTTGAAGGCGCAGTAGTAGCGGGTGTCCGCCGCCCGGGTCAGGACCGTCAGGCGGGGCGAGCCGCGCAGCCGGGGCAGGGTGTCGAGACCGGGGCGGACCAAGGCGTAGTCGGCGGCGCCGGCGAGCATCAGGTCGGGCACCCGGGAGGAGTCGGGGAGGAAGAGGTAGACCAGGCGGTCGAGGTAGGGGCCGGGGCGGTCGTAGGCGGGGTTGGCGGTGAGCGTGATCCGCTCCCCCTTGACCCACTCCGCGAAGCG
>JAXDLD010000603.1:0-9708 GCA_034666805.1 Acidobacteriota bacterium | reverse complement strand
GAGGGCGAGGAAGCGGCGCGGGCCTGGCATCTCCGGGTGGCCGAGCATGTGGTGCAGCCGGGCAGACCGCTCTCCGATTTCGGATTCGCCGCACGGCACCGGAACGCCGCGGGGGATCGGGCGGGGGCGCTGGAGCTCTATGACCGCTGGGCGCTAGATTTGCGATATAGGCATGCCTATGCTGCCTGTGTACAGATCGCTCAGGAGGGTCTCCTGGCTTTCCCCACGGGCCACGCCGAAGCGGAACGGGTGGGGGCGGCAAAGCTCTGGACCCGCATTTATGATGGATTGGTGCCACTCGGGAATGTTTCAGGGGCGGATCAAGCGCTCGATACCGTAATTCTCATTCTGGAGGGCTTAACCAGCCCCGAAGCTCGTCTCATCTACTCGAGTGCATTACTAAGAAGGGGGCGGCGGCTGGCCGCCTCAGGCCAGGTCACAGAGGCAGAAGGCATCTTGGAAAAATCTTTAGAGGGTTTTATGCAAGCCGGGAACAACCGGGATCGCGCGATCGTTCTTGGAGAGATCGCGCGATTGCGAGTCCAGGCAGGAGACGTCGCCGGCGCTCTCAACCTCCATGAGGAGAGTATCGCGACCTTCGAGCAGCTCGGCGATGTGCGGGAGCGCGCGGTGACCCTGGGAGACATCGCGCGATTGCGAGCCCAGGCCGGAGACGTCGCCGGCGCTCTCAAGCTCCATGAGGAGAGGATCGCGATCTTCGAGCAGCTTGGCGATGTGCGGGAGCGGGCGGTGACCCTGGGAGACATCGCGCGATTACGAGCTCAGGCCGGAGACATCGCCGGTGCTCTGAATCTGTTAGTCGAGATGCTGGAGATCTGTCGAACCTTGGGAGACTTGGAGGGAATCGGCTACACCCAGTTCGCTCTCGCTCAGCTCAATCTGGGAGAGGGGAAGACGGAGGAAGCGCAGTCCAGGCTCGCCGAAGCTTGGGAGATCGTTGTCCAGATCGGACACGTGGATGCCATTGCAGCTGCCGGTTCCGCCTACGGCCGGTTGCTCCTCAACACGGATCGCGAGCAGGCCCGATCGGTGCTCCAAGGATCGAGAGACGCGTATCAACTCCTGGGTTGGACAGCCAAAGCAAGGGAAATCGAGGGTTTGCTCCAAGAGAAGTAGCAGCGGCCTGGCCTGTGCGCATAGCTGGCTCGCTTCCTTCGCAAGTGGCGGCACCCAAGCGCGAGCCGGTAGAAAAGGGGGGCCGGCTGGCCCCCCTTCGAGGCTCGGCGCGAGCGATCCCTCCGCGCCGTTCAGGGTTGCCGCAGAACTGCTACTCGGCGGTTGGCGCCGCGGGCGCCTTGGGCACGGGGTCCGCGGGATGGACGGGGGCGACCTCGACCGGAGGCGTCGGGATCGGGTTCGTGGGCCGCCGGCCGGTCGGCTTCTTCTTCGGCTTCAGGCCGAACGCGCGCAGGCGGGGGTTGCGCGGCCCATGGAAGGACTGCAGGCCGAGGCTCAGGCGGGTGAAGAGCGCTCCGCCGTCCACGACCAGCTGGTCGCGCTGGGTGAGGGCGGTGGCGGTGTCCGCCCGCAGCGTGTTGAGCTGATTGCGGACGGTCTTCGCCTCGGCCAGCAGGATCTGGAACTGCGCGAACGGCTCCTTCAACCCCGGCATCTGGTCGACCTGGGGTGCCAGGTTGTCGGCCAGCGCCTGCCAGCGGTCGATCTCCGCGGCCAGGGTCGTCTGGCCACGCTGGCTGCCCTTGGCCGGGTTCACGGGCGGCGGCGGGGTCGTGGACGGGACGGTGGATGCGTTGGAAGCGGTGCTCATTTTGCGTCTCCTTACAGGTTGGAGTACGCTACGGAGCGTCTCTTGCAGACACGCACGGCCCTCGGGCCGGGCGTTCTCCGTAGCCGGTTTAAGGGGTACGACCTTGCCGCTACATTGGAGGGGGGCTCTCCTCGTCCGAGAGCTCTCCTCCAGCCTTCTACTTCTGTCTTCCCATCTTCACGCGCAGGTTTCTTCATCGCCCTCCTTCAAGCGGTGGCAGGATTGCCGTTATGGTGGGCATTAAACTCCAAGCCCTTGGAGGATGTCAAGAGGATTTGGAGTCGACGAAGCTCCATAAGTCAGAGAAAATCTCTCCAGGTCGATTTAGGACGCCTACAAGTCGGCTTCCAACCTCTCTAAATCGACTTTCAACCTCTGGAAGTCGACTTCCGCCCCCTCGAAGTCGACTTCCAATGTCTCTAAGTCGACTTCCCATCCCTCCGGGTCGACTTCCAGTTCCTGGAATGAGACTTCCGACGCTTTTTAGAAGACTTCCCGCCCTTTCCCGCCGACTTACCGCGCCTTCCCGTGGAATTTCCATGTCTTTTAGTAGACTTCTCGTGTCTTCCCGCCGATTTTCCGTGCCTTTTATTGGACTTCCCACGTCTTCCTGAGCACTTACCTCGCCTTCCCGTGGACTTTCCACGAGTTTCCGGCGACTTTCCAGGCGTTCCAGGCGACTTTCCAGGAGTTTTTCACGGGGCTGGAGAGCTTCTGGAAGCTTCCGGAGGAGTTTCGGCTGTGTCCGGAGGGGTCCCGGAAGCTCCCGGAGAAGTTTCGGAAAGACCCGGAGAGGTTCCGGGAGGGGCCGGAGGGATTTGGGGAGCGTGTAGGTGAAGTCCGCGGCGGCGCTACGTTGCCACCACCGCCTTGGAAGGTCGGTAACGCACGCTGGCCGGCTCTTATCGCCGGCCCCGGCGCTCCTGGAGCCGGGCGAGCGACTCCCGGCGGCTCTGGCCGCGGTCCACTCTGTCCTCGGCAGGGGCCGCCGGCTTGGCGGGCAGGCTCTCCGCGAAGGAGCGGATGGTGGGGAACTGGAAGAGGGCGACGACCGGCACCTCCCGGCCCACCACCGCCTGCAGCCGGCTGCGCAGACGGAGAAGAAGGAGCGAATCGCCCCCGAGCTCGAAGAAGTTGTCGTCGATCCCCACCTCCTCCATCTCCCCCGGCCGGTCGCGGCCGAGGAGCTCCCGCCAGACGGCGGCGATGGCCCTTTCGAGGTCGTTTCTCGGGGCGGCGTGGCCTGCCTCCGGACGCGGCCGCTCGGGGGCGGGGAGGGCCGCGCGGTCGAGCTTGCCGTGGCTGCTCCGCGGCAGCCGGTCCAAGAGCACGAAGGCGGCGGGGACCATGGAATCGGGCAGCCGTTGGGCGGCGAGCGCGCGCAGCTCGGCCAGATCCAGGCGCGCGCCGGGCCGGGGCGCGACGTAGGCCACGAGCCGCTTGCTCCCCGCCTCCTCGCGCGCCAGGACCGCCACCTCGGCCACCTCGGGGTGAAGGGCGAGGGTGGCCTCGATCTCCCCCAGCTCGATCCGCTGGCCGCGGATCTTCACCTGGTTGTCGATCCGGCCGAGGAACTCGACGTGGCCGTCCGCCCGGTAGCGCGCCAGGTCGCCGGTGCGGAAGGCGCGCTCGCCACCAGCTACTGCGAAGCGCTCCGCCGTCTGCTCCGGGCGCCCGAAGTAGCCGCGGCCCACCCCCTTGCCGCCGATCCAGATCTCCCCCGCCACGCCGATGGGGACGGGATGGCCCTCGCGGTCGAGGAGCCGGACGGTCATGTTGGCGAGGGGCCGCCCGACGACGTCGCCCACGAGGCCCGCCGAGTGGGCCGGGTAGGAGGTGCAGAGGACGGTCGCCTCGGTCGGCCCGTAGCTGTTGCGCAGCTCGGCCTTGGGGAAGATACGGTGCAGCATTTCGAGGAGGTCGGTCGACGCCGACTCGCCGCCCATGGTGACGGTGCGGATCAGGTCCCAGCCCGCCGTCTGCCCGGTCTCCTCCAGGTAGAGGGCGATCTGCCGGTAGAGCGAGGGGACGCCGTCCAGGGCGGTGGCGCCGCGGAGCGCCCTGGTGAGGGCGGGGAGGTCTACGAGCAGCTCCTCCGAGATCACCAGCACCCGGGCGCCGGAGAGGAGCGGGGTGAACCACTCGAGGAGCGCGGGGTCGAAGGAGGCCAGGGTCCAGGCGGGGAGCACGTCGCCGGGCCGGAAGCGCACGTCGGCGACGTAGGCGAGGAGGAAGTTGACGAGGTTCCGGTGCTCGACCATCACCCCCTTGGGCTTACCCGTAGAGCCCGAGGTGTAGAAGAGGGTGGCCAGGTGGGCCGGGAAGACCGCCGCCGCGAGCGGCCCCCGGGGGGAGCGCGCGATCGCCTCCCGGTCGGCGTCCACGAGGACCAGCTCGGCCCCTGACATCGCTGTCATCGGGAGCCGCCCGGCCAGGTCGCCCTGGGTGAGGACCACCCTGGGCGCGCTCTCGGCGAGGATGAAGGCGAGGCGCTCCGCGGGGTAGCTCACGGGGAGCGGCAGGTAGACCCCGCCGGCCTTCCAGATGGCGAGGAGGGAGAGCATGGCCTGCGGGGTGCGCGGCAGGAAGAGCGCCACCCGCGTCTCCGGCTGCACCCCGAGCGCCGCCAGGTGGTGCGCGAGCTGGTTCGAACGCGCCTCCAGCTCGCGGTAGGTGTAGAGCTCGCCCTCCATCTCCAGGGCCACGGCGTCCGGCGTGCGCTCCGCCTGGACGGTGAAGAGCTCGTGGAGGCAGAGGTCCCGGCCGAAGTCGGTCTCCGTGTCGTTCCACTCGGCGCCGGCCTGCTGGAGCTCGGCGGCGGTGAGGAGCGGCAGGGCGGAGAGCGGCCGGGCGGGATCGGCGAGGAGGCCCGCGAGCAGGACCTCGAAGTGCCCGGCGAGGCGGGTGATCGTCGTGCGGTCGAAGAGGGCGCGGGCGTAGCTCCAGGTGAGGTGGAGGGCCCCGTCCACCGTCTTCGCCACGAAGGAGAGGTCGAACTTGGCCGCCGTGTCCGGGAGCGCCAGGTGGCGGAGGGCGAGGCCGGGCAGGCCGGGGATCGCCGGGCCCACCGCCAGGTCCTCGAGACTCACCAGGACCTGGAAGAGGGGGTGATGGCTGGCGTCCCGGCGCGGCGCCAGCTCCGCGACCAGCTTCTCGAAGGGGACCTCCTCGTGCGCGTAGGCGGCGAGGGCGGTCCGGCGGACCCGGGCGAGGAGATCGGAAAAGCGCGGATCGCCGGCGAGGTCGGCGCGGAGGACGAGGGTGTTGGTGAAGAAGCCGATCAGCCCCTCGACTTCGCGGTGGGACCGGTTGGCGACCGGGGTGCCGATCGTCAGGTCCTCCTGCCCCGTGTGGCGGGCGAGGAGGGCCTCGAAGGCGGCCAGGAGGAGCATGAAGAGGGAGGCGCCCTGCCGCCGGGCGAGCGCCAGGAGGGCGGTCCGGACCGCGGCGGGGAGGAGCGATTGCACTTCGCCGCCGGCGAAGCTCTGGCGCGGGGGCCGCGGGCGGTCGGCGGGGAGGGCGAGCACCGCGGGAGCCCCGGCCAAGGCCGTCCGCCAGTGTCCGAGCTGGCGCTCCAGCTCGGCCCCGGAGAGCCGGCGCCGCTGCCAGAGGGCGAAATCGGCGTACTGGATGGGGAGGGGCGGCAGCGGCGCGGGGCGGCCTGCCGCGAAGGCGCCGTAGGCGGCGGCCACCTCGCGGAGGAGGACCTCCATCGACCAGCCGTCGGCCACGATGTGGTGGACGACGAAGACCAGCACGTGTTCGGCCTCGCCCAGCCGGAGGAGGGTCGTGCGCAGGAGCGGCCCGAACGCGAGGTCGAACGGCAGCGCCGCCTCGGCGGCGGCGAGGCGCAGGGCCTCGGCCTCCCGGCCGGCCTCCGGGAGCGCCGCCAGGTCCACCAGGGGCAGCCCCGGATCTGGCGCCGGGGCGATCCGCTGCGCCGGCTCCCCCGCCACCACCGTGAAGGTGGTCCGCAGGGACTCGTGGCGGGCGACGACCGCGGCCAGGCTGCTCGCGAGGACCGGCACCGCGAGGCGACCGTCCAGCCGGACGGCGCCGGCAATGTTGTAAAACGGGCTCTCCGGCTCGAGCTGGTCTAAAAACCAGAGCCGCTCCTGGGCGAAGGAGAGGGGTAGCGCGCCGTCCCGCGGGACGGGCACGAGCGGCACGGGCGGCGCGGCCTCGGCGGCGGTCGCGGTCCGCAGGGCCGCCTCGATCCGCGCCGCGAGCGCCGCCACGGTAGGCGCCTCGAAGAGCTCCTTCAAGGAGAGCTCCGCCCCGAAGGCCGAGCGCACCCGCGACACGACCTGGGTGGCGAGGAGCGAGTGCCCCCCGAGGTCGAAGAAGTCCTCCGTCACCCCCACCCGCTCCCGGCCCAGCACCTCCGACCAGATCGCGGCCAGCACCTCCTCGAACGGCGTGCTCGGGGCGACCCGCTCCTCCGCCGCCGCCCGTTCGAGAGGCTCGGAGAGGGCGCGGCGGTCGATCTTGCCCTGGGCGGTGAGGGGCAGCGCGGGCAGGAAGACGAAGGCCGCCGGCACCGCGGGCTCCGGCAGCTTCGAGAGGAGATGGCGCCGGAGCTCCGCCGCCGAGAGGACCTCCGGCGTCCCCGGCACCACCCAGGCCACCAGGCGCTTCCCGCCGCCGGGTTCCGGCCGAACGTCCACCGCCGCCGCCCGGACTCCCGGGTGCCCGGCGAGCGCCGCCTCCACCTCGCCCGGCTCGATCCGGAAGCCGCGGACCTTGACCTGGCGGTCGAGCCGGCCGAGGAGCTCGATCGCCCCGTCCGCCCGCGGCCGCGCCCGGTCGCCGGTCCGGTAGAGCCGCGCTCCAGTGCCCCCGAGAGGATCGGGGACGAACTTCTCCGCCGTCCGCGCCGGATCGCCCCAGTAGCCCCGCGCCAGGCCGAGGCCGCCCGCGCACAGCTCCCCCGCCACCCCGATCGGCGCCGGCCGCAGCTCACGGTCGAGCACGGTGGCGGTGGTGCCCGGGATCGGCCGGCCGACCGGCACCGGGGCGCCCGGGTCGACCTCCCCGACCCGGTGGCAGCAGGTGAAGGTCGTCCCCTCGGTCGGCCCGTAGCCGTCGATCAGCCGGCAGCCGGGGAGCGCTCGCCGCGCCCTCGCCACGTGGGCCGGCGACAGCACGTCGCCCCCCGCCAGGAGCTGGCCGACCCCGGCCAGGTCGTTCCACTGGCTGTCGACCATCTGGTGGAAGAGACCGGCGGTGAGCCAGAGCACCGTCACTTCGGTGCGCCGCACCTCCCGGCCCAGCTCGGCGAGGGAGAGGGCGCCGGGGGGGAAGACCACCAGCCGCGCCCCGTTGAGCAGGGCGCCCCAGATCTCGAAGGTAGCGGCGTCGAAGGAGGGGGTCGAGGCCTGGGCGATGCGGTCGGCGGGCGAGAGCGTCACGTAATTCGCTCCCCCGTCTCCCAGAACCAGCCGCTGGACCGCCCGGTGCGGCACCGCCACGCCCTTGGGGACGCCGGTCGAGCCCGAGGTGTAGATCAGGTAGGCGAGCTGGTCCAGCCCTCCCCCGGAGGGTTCCACAGAGGAGTGGGGCCGTTCGGGTCCGAGGACCGGCGACTGGCTGCTCGGAGAGCCCGAAGGAGCCGGCCCGCAGGACCCGACGGCCCCACGGCCGAGGATCACCTTCGCCCCGCTGTCCCGGACCATCCACTCCAGCCGCTCTTGCGGATACTCGGGATCGAGGGGGACGTACATGCCGCCGGCCCGGACGACCGCGAGGAGCGCCACGATCAGCTCGAGCGACCGCTCCATCGCCAGACCGACCGGCACCTCCGGCCCCACTCCCCTCTCCCGGAGCCGGAGCGCCAGGCTGCCCGATCGCCGTTCCAGCTCCCCGTAGCTCACCTGCTCGGCCCCGCGGGAGACCGCCACCGCCTCCGGCGCTCTCTCCACCTGGCGCAGGAACAGCTCCCCCAGGCTCGCCTCCCGGAGCTCGGCCGCCGTGTCGTTCCACTCCGCCGCGATCTGGTGCCGCTCGGCCTCCGACAGCAGCTCGATCTCCACGAGCGGCCGGTCCGGCGCCGCCATCATCCGCATCACCAGGGTGGCGAACGTTTCCAGGAGCCGCTCGGCGGTGGTGGCGTCGAAGAGGTCGGTCGCGTACTCCAGGGAGACCCCCAGGCCCTCTCCGGAGCGGGTGGCGGTGAGGGTCAGGTCGAACTTGGCGGTGCCGCTCGTCACCGCGATCCGTTCGAGCTCCAGCCCGGGGAGCCGCACGGTCTCCAGGAGCGGCTCCTCCAGGGTGAAGACGGCCTGGAAGAGCTGGCGGTCCGGCCGGCCGGGCTGGAGAGCCTCGACCAGGCGCTCGAAGGGGAGGTCCTTGTGGAGGTAGGCGCCTAGCACCACGTCCCGGGTGCGGTCTAGGAGCGCCCGGACGCCCGGCCGGCCGGAGAGATCGCCACGGAGGACCACGGTGTTGACGAAGAGCCCGATCCCCTCCTCGACCTCGGGCGCCCGCCGGTTGGCGACCGGGGTGCCGAGAAGGAGGTCGTCGGACCCGGTCACCCGGGAGAGGAGAGCGAGGAACCCCGCCGCCAGGGTCATGAAGAGGGTCGCCCGCTCCTCCCGGGCGAGGGCGGGGAGACTCTGAGCCAGGCCGGGGGGGAGCGCCAGGGAACGCACCGCGCCGCGGTCCGAGCGCGCCGCCGGGTGAGGCCGGTCGGCCGGCAGAGGGGCGTTGGGGGCGCGGGGCAGCTCCCCGGCCAGCCGCTCCCGCCACCAGTCGAGCTCCCCCTCCCCCGCCGCCCAGCACCGCTGCCAGACCGCCCAGTCCGCGTACTGGACCGGCAGCGGCGGGAGGGGCGAGGGGCGGCCGGCGGAGAAGGCCGGGTAGAGGACCGACAGCTCGCGCACGAACACCCCGAGAGACCAGCCGTCAGCGACCAGGTGATGGAAGGTGGCGAGGAGCAGGTGGTCGTCCGGCCCCAGCCGGAGGAGCCGGAAGCGGCAGGGGGCGGAGCGGGAGAGGTCGGCGAAGGGGAGCCGTGCCTCCTCTCCGGCGAGGCGGCGGGCCTCGGTCTCCCGCAGCGGCGCGGGAAGGGCGGCGAGGCTCGCCCGGGGGAGGACGAAAGCTCCGGCCGGGGCCGGCTCCTGCAGGGGCTCCTCCCCCGCCGCCCCGGTGTCCTCGGGGTTGACGAAGCGGGTGCGAAGGGCCTCGTGGCGGCCGACGATCTCGCCCAGGCTGAGGGCGAGGGCGGAGGTATCGAGGGGGCCGCGCAGGCGCACGGCGGCGGGCATGTTGTAGGCCGGGCTCTCCGGGTCGAGCTGGTGGAGGAACCAGAGCCGGCTCTGGGCGAAGGAGAGGGGGGCCGGCCGCGGAGCGGGCAGGACGGGCGGCAGGGCGGCTCGCCTCGAATCGCCCGGGTCGCCCGATTGGGCCGCGATCCGGCGGGCGAGGCCGGCCAGGGTCGGCGCCTCGGCGAGGACCGGGAGCGGGAGGTCGACCCCGAAGGCCGCCCGCACCCGGATGAGGAGCCGGGTGGCGAGGAGCGAGTGCCCGCCGAGGTCGAAGAAGCTGTCGTTCCCGCCCACCCGCTCGCTCCCCAGGAGGTCCCGCCAGATCCCGGCGAGCCCCTCCTCGATCGGCCCGCGCGGCGCGGTATAGGCGGGAGCGGGCGGCTCGGGGGCCCGCCGGCCGGGCTGCCGGTCGGCGAGGAGCTGTTGCCGCTCGGCCGCTCCCAGGAGGGGGAGCTCCGAGAGCGCCCGCTCGGGGTGGGCGGCGGCGCCCGCGAGCAGGGCATCGAAGTCGCGGAGCAGGCGCTCGATCGTGGTGGCATCGAAGAGGTCGGCCGCGTACTCGGCGGCGACCGCGAGCCCCTCTCCAGCTCCTTCCGCGTCTCCAGAGCCTCCGGCGGTGAGGGTCAGGGCGAGGTCGAGCTTGGCGGTGCCGGT
>JAXDLD010000602.1:0-17714 GCA_034666805.1 Acidobacteriota bacterium | reverse complement strand
TCATCTGGGGGTCATAGCATGCCAGTTCGCGTACTCGAGCTCCTGCCGACGGCGGGTCGCCGCCTCGGGCGTGACGAAGTGGACGCAGTTCCAAGGGTCTTCGCCACCCCGTCTCTGGAACTGGGGTCACCGCGTGGCTGGCGGCTCACCGCCGCCCAAGAGTTGAGCCGGGAGGGGATCCCTTCCAGCTCGTCTTCGTCTGGTAGTCGCGATGAGCCGTTGGGTCCCTCGGTTGCAACCTTGACCATCGAGTAGACTAAGTTGGTCATGGTAAGGGATAAGACGCGACGCTTGGGGGTTACCAAGGCCAAGAGCAAGCTGTCGGAAGTGCTCCGGGAAGCAGCGCGAGAACCTACGCTCATCCACAGTCGCGGTAGAGACCTCGCCGTCGTGCTGGCGATAGAGACCTACGAACGACTGACGGCCGACCAGCCGAGATCGACGGCCGGTGGTGCTGCCTTCTTGGAGCGGGTCGAAGTCTTAAAAGAACGGCACGGTGGTGACGGCGTAGACTTCGAGCCCCCGCGGCTCGACTTCGTGCCTGCGAATCCCTGCGCGCGCAAGGCAAAAGGGCGCCGGTGAGCCGCTATTTGGTGATCTCGGAGACGTGACCGAAACCAGCCCTAAGAGGGTCAGCCAGTTCCTTTTCCGCAATTCAGCTGATAGTCTTCTTCGATCTTGGCGAATTTCTTGTTCGCCTGCAGCTCACAACCGTAAGGAGAAGACGATGCGAAAGACGATCGGCCTGCTCGCCATGCTAAGTCTCCTGGTCCCGCTCGCGGTGTACGCGACGGCGCTGCCGGGAACCTCGGCGACTCCCTCCACCCTGGATTCCGCGATCGCGGTCAGCCAGATTCTGAGCCCCCAGGAACTGATGACCGCCGCCCAGCCCGCGGCCCGGCTAGACAGCTTCTTCAAGGAGATGAACAGCGGCTCGAGCGGCCAGTTCCCGCTGGGCAAGATCTGCTCGATCTCCTGCCTGCCGTGCGCCAACTCCTGCCCCCCAGGCCAGGGAAGCTGCGCGGCCATTCTTTGCCCGTAAGGTTCCCTCCGCGATCCCTCCCCCGGCCGCCCGGCCTCTCGCCGGGCGCCCCTCATCCCTCCTTCGGACGCCCTTCTCCCTTTTCCCCCTCCCCGGATCTCCTGGCCTTCTTCTGCTCGACCGCGATGTAGGTGACCGTATCCCACGAGTTATGGATCCCGGTGAACAGGAGCATCAGGGCGCTAGCGCCGACCGCGAAGAGTGCCGCCGCGGGATCGCGCCGGAGGGCGATCGCCGCCACCAGGAGCGCCCCGTAGGCGAGGAACGGAAACACGACATGCCAGAGCCAGTCCTCGAGCACCGGGGTGTAGTTGGTCTGGCGCGTTCGCTGAAGGACCACCAACACGTACCCCACTCCGGCCGCCCCGCAGGCGCCGAGGGCGAAGTCGGCCTTCGAGAGCCCGTGCCAGGGCGCGCTGAGAATGGCCGCCACGAGGAGGACCGCAGAGAAGTGCAGGATCGTCGGAGTGCCGAAGGCCGCGATCTCCCGGGGAGTGCTCTGGGTCCGGGATTCGGCGACCAGGGCGATGACGACGAACTGCAGCCCGATCAAGGCCGCCGCGGAGGAGCCGATGATGACGTAGAAATTTTCCCAGGCGGCAAAGGGGGACAGCGCGGCTTCTTGCACGGTAGATCCTCCGCTCAGGAAGGTCAGACGGTGGAGCCCCGGCATCGTAAACCGCAAGGAGGAGGCGGAGCAACGGCCAGGGTCCTGCAACCTGACGGCGAATCCGCCGTATCTCCCCCTTGACGACAGATGTAGTCAGACCTATGATGACTACAAATGTCGCTACGAGATGAGACCATGCGATCGAAATCCATCGGAGACCAGGAGCTGACCCTGCTGCGCTACGTGGCGGAGCAGGGGGAGGCCACGGTCGGCCAGGCGGCGGAGGGGTTCGGGGCGCCGCGGGGCCTGGCGCGCTCGACCGTCCTCACCATGATGGAGCGCCTGCGCGCCAAGGGGTACCTCGACCGCCGGCAGGCGGAGGGCGTCTTCCGCTATGCCCCGCGCGAGACCGCCGGCGAGCTCCTGCACGGGGTCGTCCGCGACTTCGTCCTCCGCACCCTGGGCGGCTCGGTCTCCCCCTTCGTCGCCTACCTGACCGAGACCGAGGAGGTCTCGGACGCCGAGCTCGCCGAGCTGGAGAGGCTGGTGGCGAAGCTCCAATCGAAGAGGAAGGAGTGAGAGATGGGCTCCTCGATGAACCTGACGACGACGGAAGCGCTGCAGGTGGCAGGGCAGGTGGCAGGGGCGCTCGGCCGCGCCGCGATCGAGGGGGGAGCCTTAGTCCTCGCGGTCTGGGCTCTCTGCCGGTTCTTCCCGCGCCTGCCCGCCGCCCTCCGCACCTGGCTCTGGTGGATCGCCTGTCTCCGGCTCCTCGTGGGCCTGGCGATGGCCCCGGTGCGGCTCCCCCTGCTGCCGCCGCCTGCCGCCGCCGCTCCGGCGGCGACGGTCGCTACGGCCTCCCCGGCTTCTCCGACCGGGGCTGTCGTCCCGCGAACTGTACGGATATCGGACGAGGCAGCCCCTGCCGCCCTCTCCTGGCCCGCGGTCCTCGGCGCCCTCTGGCTGTTGGCCCTCCTCGTTCAGCTCGCTCCCGCCGCCCGCCAGCTCCGGCGGCTGCGGGGAGCCCTCCGCTTCGCCCTGCCGGTGACGGACGGCGGGCTCCATGGGCTCTGGGAGGACCTCTGCCGGGAGATGGGGGTCTCCGAGGCCCAGCTGCTGATCGCCGCCGAGGGGACCAGCCCGCAGGCGGTGGGGCTCCTCCGGCCGCGGGTGCTCCTGCCCGGGGACCGGCTCGCCCGGCTGTCTCCGGCGGAGCTCAAGATGGTCCTCTGCCACGAGCTGGCCCACCTGCGGCGGGGCGATCTCTGGCTCGGCTGGGTCCCGGCCGTGGCCGAGCGGCTTTTCTTCTTCCATCCCCTGGCGGTCCTCGCCGCCCGGGAGTACACCCTCGCCCGCGAGGCGGCCTGCGACGCCACGGTGCTCGCCGTCCTCGGCGAGGCGCCCCAGGCGTACGGGCGCCTCCTCCTCACTCTCGGCATCGCGCCGCGGCCGGCCGGCCTCAGTGCCCTGGCTACCGCCGCTACCGCCGCCCCCTCTCGCCAACACCTCAAAAGGAGACTGGAAATGCTAGATCAAGCTTCGCGGAGCCGCCGCCCCCACCTGGGCTGGTGGTGCCTGCTCGGGCTCTTCGCCCTCTTCGCTCTCGTGCCCTTCCGGATCGTCGCCGCCCAGGAGGCCTCCCAGGCTCTCCGCCTGGCGAGCCCCCCGCCGCAGCCGCCCCGTCCGCCGCGGGCCCCGGTCGCGCCGCGGGCGCCCCGGCCCCTCCACCACTCCGCGAAGAGTGGCGACGAGTACGTCCTCGTTTCGGCCAACGGCTCGACGACGATGAACGGCTCGATGGTCGACGTCGACCGCGCGAGGCAGCTCCTGGGACCGGGCGAGAAGGAGATCCTCTGGTTCCGCCAGGGCGGCAAGGAGTACGTCGTCCGCGATCCGCAGACGCTGAAGGCCGCCCTCGCCCTCTTCGCCCCCCAGGCGGAGCTGGGGAGCCGCCAGGCCGCGCTCGGCGCCCGACAGGCGGAGCTCGGCAGCCGGCAGGCGGCTTTAGGGGCCGAGCAGGCGAAGCTCGGGAGCCAGCAGGCCAAGCTGGGGGCCGAGCAGGCCCGGGTGGCGAGCGACGAGGCGCGCGAGACCTCCGACGGCAAGGAGGTCAACGATCGCCTGATGCGGCAACAGGACGAGCTGGGGAAGAAGCAGGACGAGCTCGGCCGGCAGCAGGACGAGCTGGGGAGGAAGCAGGATGCCCTGGGCCGGGAGCAGGACGCGCTGGGCAAGCAGCAGGACGCGCTGGGCCGGCAGCAGGACAAGCTGGGACAGGAGGCGGAGGAGAAGTTCCACGCCCTGGTGAGCGACGCCATCTCCCGCGGGCTCGCCAAAGAGGTCGGGCGGTAGATTCAAGCGGAACGTAAGCGCCCCCCACGGGTGGGGGCGCCTTCGTGAGGCGCTTTCCTACCTCCTACCCCTGCTCCTGCTGCCGGTTCGACTCGCGGATGTGGAACTGCAGGGCCTCGCGCAGGTTGCGCATGGTCCGCACCTGGGTCAAGTCGACCCCGATCTGGATCAGGGTCTGGGCGATCCCCGGGTTGATGCCGGTGACGATGCACTCGGCTCCCAGGAGGCGGATCGCCTTCGCCATCTTGATGAAGTGGTCGGCGGTCTTGGTGTCCATGACGTCGATGCCGGTGATGTCGACGATCGCCGTCGAGGCCTGCTTGGTGACCACCATTTCGAGGAGCGACTCGGTCATCTCGGCGCTCCGCTGGCTGTCGACGATGCCGACGACCGGCAGGCAGAGGACTCCCGCCCAGACCTCGATGATCGGGGTCGAGAGCTCGCGCATGGCCGCCTGCTGCAGCTCGATCATCCGCAGCTGCTCCTCCAATTCGCGGTTCGCTACCTCGTGCCGTCCGAGCGCCTCCTTGAGCGCCCGCTTCGCCCGCGCCAGCTCCTCGACGAAGGTGGTGAAGGCCGTCTCGAGCTCCGAGAACTGGTCCTGCTCCAGGTGCGCGTGGAGCAGCTCCAGGCAGGAGTCGAACTGCTCGTCGGCCGCGTAGGAGAGCGC
Source organism: Acidobacteriota bacterium (assembly GCA_034666805.1). Lineage (GTDB taxonomy): Bacteria > Acidobacteriota > Thermoanaerobaculia > Multivoradales > UBA5704 > DASQPA01. The sequence continues at coordinate 13,040 of JAXDLD010000602.1, read as the reverse complement.
CTGGATCACACCCTTCAACCGCTCGGGGGCCACCCGTATGGCCTGCGGAAGGCCGCCGTCTTCGCTTGTCTTGCTCATTGCGACTCCATGTCTACGCTTGTTCCAAGTCTCCGAGATTAGGTTCGCCGTCTCTTCGAGACGGGCTCGCGATGGAAGAGGACCGTGATTTCCTTGCCGGCCTCGTCCTGACGGCATTCGAAATGATCGGCCAGGCGCAGCACCGCGCCCAGCCCCGTACCCAGCCCGCCCCGCCCGATGATGCCGGCGGGATCGATCGGCCCGCGATCGTCGCAGCCGTCGGTCTTGGCGAGCTCCAAGTCCCGGAACGGCGGCCCCACGTCGCGCGCCGAAACCCGCACGTCCCCCTCCCCGTCGGGGTCGAACGAGAGGGCGATCTCCCCCCGCACCCCGTACTTGGCGATGTTCGAGGCGAGCTCCGAGACGACGATCGCGAGCTCGCCCGCGCGTTTCTTGGCGAGGCCGAAGAGCAGCCCCAGGCGCTGCGCCTCCCGGCCGATCACCAGGGCGTCCTCCCGGCGGCTCACGGGGTAGGCCCGCTCCGCCCGTTCCGACCGGGCGGGCGCTTCGCTCTCCGGCAGCGGCATCATCTACTCCGCGATCTCCGGCTTGCGGGCGTTGCGGCCCGCGCGGGCCGCGCCGAGCTGTTCGGTGTCGCGCAGGTGGGCCTGGAGGGCGTCGCGCAGGTTGCGCATGGTGCGGATGCCGGTCAGGTCGACCCCGATGTGGGTCAGGGTCTGGGCGATGCTCGGGTTGATGCCGGAGAGGATGCACTCGGAGCCCAGGAGCCGGACCGCCTTCGCCATCTTGATGAAGTGATCGGCGGTCTTGGTGTCCATGACGTCGATGCCGGTGATGTCGACGATCGCCGTCCGCGCCTGCTTGGCGACGATCATCTCGAGGAGCGTCTCGGTCATTTCGGCGCTCCGCTGACTGTCGACCAGGCCCACCACCGGCAGGCAGAGGACCCCCGCCCAGACCTCGATGATGGGGGTCGAGAGGTCGCGGATCGCGGCCTGCTGCATCTCGATCATCTGCAGCTTCATCTCGAGCTCGCGGTTGGCCTGCTCGTGCTTGTTCAAGGTGTCCTTGAGCGCCGTCTTGGCGCTCGACAGCTCCTCGACGAAGACGGTGAACGCCATCTCGAGCTCCCCGAAGTCGTCGTCCTTCTGGCCGCCGGTCCGCAGCAGGTCTAAGCAGGCGGCGAACTTGTCCACCGTGGCGTACGACAGTCCCTGGATGATCCGCTGCAGGCGGTCCGGCGGGATCTCGATGATTTCTGACTCGTTGGACATCCTTAACTCTCTCACTTTCTCCTTGAGATCACGGCCGGCCGTCAGGACGGCGGGGCCTCTTCGAGCAGCGGGCTGACCCCAAATCCCACGATCAGGGCGGTGGCGTCGTCGTGCGGCCGCCCCCACTGCTCCACGATGCGCCGGGCCACCGTCGCGGGCGGGCCGGGCAGGCAGGACTTCAAGGTCGCCCGGGTCGAGATGCCGTCGCTCATCAGGCAGTAGATGTCCCCCGGCTCCATGCGGACGGGCATAGGCCGGGCGACGCGCAGGTTGTGGCCGACGATGCCGGCCAGGCAGAAGACGGAGGGCGGCCGGCCAGCCAGGGCCTGCACCTCGACGTTGCCGATGCCGCAGAACTCGCCACGGCCGGCGGCGTCGACCTTGAGCAGGCCGATGGCGGCGCCGCGGGTGCTCTTGAGCTCCTGGTGGCAGCGGAGGACGATGGCGCTCGCCGGGAGCGCGGTCGACTCGCGGATCACCTCGACCGCGCGGACGGAGGCGACCGCCGACTCGTGGCCATGCCCGAGGCCGTCGATCACCGCGGCGAGGAAGCCGCCCTCGTCGTTCTCCTCGACCAGGTAGCTGTCGCCGCAGACGGTCAGGCCCACGAACGGGCGGCTGAAGCCGCCGGACCTCACCGCTCCCCCTTGAAGACGCAGGTCACGGTCGTGCCGCGGCCGGGGGCGGTGTCCAGGTGAAACTCGTCGACCAGCTTCTTGACGGCCATCAATCCCTTTCCCATGCCGCGCGTGGAGCGGTACGTACCATCGAAGATTTGGGCCAGACGGGAGGGCTCGATGCCCGGTCCCTTGTCGGAGGCCACGATCTGCAGGCGCGACCCGGAGGCGTCGGTGACGGCGCGCAGCTCGACTTTCCCCCGGTCGGCGTAGAAGACGATGTTCCTCGCCAGCTCCGAGACCGCGGTCGCCACCTTGACCGAGGTGAACTTCGAGAGCCCGATGCGCACCGCCTCCGACCAGGCCTCGAGACGGGCGGTGGCGATGTCTTTCTCCTGGGTGATCTCGAGCGTCTTGGCGGTCGTCCGCCCGGCAGGGGCAGAGGCACCGGCGGCGTCCCGCCCGCCCGCCGGGGCCTCGCCGTGGAGGGCCCGCGAGCAGGCGGCGATCAGCTCGGGCGCCCCGGAGCGCGCGAAGAGGCGCACCGAGTTCTCGAGCTCCTTCATGATGGCCTGCCGGTCGCTCTCGCCCAATTCGGCGAGCGGCCGGGTGGCCATCGGCCCCATGCGGTTGAAAATACTGCGCTGAGTGATCCCGGTGATCGATCCGTTCAAGACCGCCGAGATCGCGCTCTCGACCGTCTTCATTGCAACAGCTCGAGCTTCTCTAGGGCGAGGTCCAGGTTGAGCGCCGTGTTGACCGAGTCGAGCTCGACCCCCATCTCGATCAGGGTCATGGCCACGGCCGGCCGGATGCCGACGATGTAGCACTCGGCCCCCATGTAGCGCACCGACTTGCCGATGTCGTTCAGGATCCGGGTGATGTAGCTGTCGATGATCTCGACCGCGGAGACGTCCAGGATGATCCCCTTGGCCCCGACCGTGCGGACCCGCTCCATGATGGCGGCCTGGAGGTTCAGGGCCAGGCGGTCGTGGAGCTCGGTCTGGATGCTGACCAGGAGGCAGTTCTTGATCTGGATGATCGCCAGCTCCTGGTCGCCGGTCAGGTCGGATGCGTCGCGTACATGCGTCATGTGGGCCCGATTCTCCCGGGGGGCGCGCGAGCGCACCCCAGCCGCGGTGAGGTCGCGCCACCACGCCGGCCGGGACTACCCCCCCCAGACCGCCGCGCCGGCGTCTTTGCACCGTCTCTCAAAAGTGCTTGAAGTTTTAGCATATCGCTCTATGGGAGTCCAGCCGGAGGGGCTGGAGGCATCCCGCGAGCGTGCTGGGAGGAGGGGGTTTAAGCCCTGCGGCGGGAGCCGCCGGGCGCGGGCGCCGGGTCGAGCTCGTCCGCCTCCAGCTCGGCCGGGGTGGTCCCGGGCTCCGGCGAAGCCGTGCTGGCGTCGGCCGCGCCGCCGCCGCGCCAGAAGCGCTCCTCGGCGGCCGATTCGCCGAGATCGCCAGGACCGAAGCGCTCGGCGAGCGCGCGCTCGAGAGCGGGAAGGCTCGCCCCCGACCGGTACTCGGGGAGGGCGGCCGCCTGGCGGCTCCCCATGCCCTCCAGGAAGACCTGCTCGGCCCCCTCGTCGATACGGATGCGGGCGATCGGGAGGAGGACGTGACGGGCGCCGCCGCCGTCGTCGAAGGCGGCGGGAGCGTCGATCCGCCGCTCGATCTTCTGGTTCGGCGCCTGCGCCTTGCTGGTCCCGGAGCTGGCGGCGAGCTCGGGGTTGACGTCCCCCAGGCGGCTGTCGTTCGTGGTTGGCCGGGAGCCGGCGGCGGCGCTCCGGGTGGCGATCTCGACCAGGTCGTCCTCCAGGTCCACGTCGAGATAGCGGACCCGGCCCGTGCCGCTGTCGATCAGCAGCTCGTCGACGACGCCCATGCGCTCGCCGTCGGCGGCGATCACGTCCCAGCCGCGGACGTCCACGTCCTCGCCGGTCACGTCGCGGTCGTCGAAGTCCCCCAGGGGAGCGATCCGGCTCGGCTTGCCGCTCTTCTCGGGCATCGATTCTCCTTGGGCCCGTCCTACGCCATCACGCGCGAGCGGAGGCGCAGCGCCTCCTCCTCTCCGGTCGCGGGACGCGGCGCCGGGGCCGGCGTCGTGGCGGCCGGGCTCTTGCCGGGGCGCGCGGTCCGTACCGGGACGGGGTGCGACTTCGCCATCCGCGCGGTGCCGCCACCGCTGGCCCGGCCGGCGTCCGCCCGCGCCACGGCCTGGGAGACCATCCAGATGACCAGCGCCACCATCACGAGGCCCACCATCCAAGGCCAGACGCTCCGCCGCTTGTGCATAACCCTGATCTCAGCCACGTCCTGCTCCTTTCCTGCTCATGGAAGGGAGTGACTTGCAAGGACCGCGCCGGGGGGGCTACCGCACCAGGTCGGCGACGATCACCGACAGCCGGGCGGGCTCGACCGGCTTCGCGACGTGGACCTGAAAGCCCGCCTGGAGCGAGCGCTCGCGGTCCTCCGCCCGGGCATAGGCGGTCAAGGCGATGGCGGGGATGGCCGCAACTCCGGAGAGATTTCCGGGGCGATCGCCGGGCCCCGGCGGCAGCGCCCGCACCCGGCGGATCAGCTCGTAGCCGTCCACCCCCGGCATGGCGATGTCCGAGAGTAGGGCGTCGGCGGGGCGCTCGGCGAGAGCGGCCAGGGCCTCCGCCGCCGAACGGCAGGGGCGCACCTCGGCGCCGTGGCCGGAGAGCGCCTCGGTCAGCATCTCCAGGGTGTCGGGCTCGTCGTCCACCACCACCAGGGAGAGCCCGGAGAGGTCGGCCACCTCGGCCACCTCGGCACTCTCGGAGCGGCCGGCCGCGCCGATCGCCCGCGGCGCCTGGAGCCTCCCGGCGCCCGCCAGGACCGGGAAGGAGAGCGGCAGCTCGACCGTGAAGGTGGCGCCCCGGCCCGTCCCCGGGCTGTCCGCCGCCACCGTCCCGCCGTGCAGCTCGACTAAGTGGCGGACGATGGCGAGCCCCAAGCCCAGCCCGCCGTGGCGGCGGGTGGTCGAGCTGTCGGCCTGCCGGAAGCGGTCGAAGACGTAGGGGAGGAACTCGGGGGCGATGCCCTGCCCGTCGTCCCGCACCCGGATCACGGCGTGGGTGGCGGTCCGTTCGAGGGACATCTCCACCCGCCCGCTGGGGCCGGTGAACTTGACCGCGTTCGACAGCAGGTTCCAGAGGATCTGCTGCAGGCGGTCGGGGTCGCCCTGGACCGGCCCCACCGGCTCCTCGATCCGCGTCAGGAGCCCCACCCCCTTAGCCTCGGCCGCGCCCCGCAGAGTGTCGGCGGCGGCGGCGAGGATCGGGGTGAGCTCGAGCGGCCGGAGGTCGAGCCGGAGCTTGCCGGTGACGATGCGCGAGACTTCCAGCAGATCCTCGATGATCTGCGCCTGGAGCTGGGCGTTCCTCTCGATCACCCCCAGGCCGCGGTTCAGGGCCTCGGGATCGCCGAGCTTGCCGCGCAGGATGAGCGGCCAGGCGAGGATCGCCGTCAGCGGCGTCCGCAGCTCGTGCGAGATGGTCGCCAGGAAGTCGTCCTTCGCCCGGCTCGCCGCCTCGGCCTCCGCCCGGGCCTGGCGCTCGCGTTCGAGGAGTCGCGTCCGTTCCTCCTCGGCCTGGCGCCGGGCGATGGCGAAGGCGACGTGGCCCGCTACGTTCTGGGCGAGCTGCACCTCGGCCTCGGCGAGCTCGCGCGGGCTCTCGTAATAGAGCATGAACTTGCCGAGCAGCCGGCGCTGGTGGGTCAAGGGGATGAAGGCGGCGGCGCGGATCCGCTCGCGGGTGAGAACCGGCAGGATGGCGGCGAGATCGGGGTCCTTCAAGACGTCGGCGACGACGATCGGCCGCGGGTCGAGAGTGTCCCGGGTCCACGGCGAGTGCCCCTCGACCGCCCGCCGGTATTCCTCCGAGAGGCCGCGCCAGGCCTTGAAGCGGATCACCCCATCGGCATCGAAGAGGAGGATCGAGGCGCGGCCCGTCCCCAGGCTGCGGACGAGCCCGTCTAAAGCCACCCGGTAGATCTCCTCGACCGCCTCCGCCCGGCCGACCGCGTCATTGAGCTCATAGAGCATCTGGAGCTGCTCGACCCGCTCCTTCAATTGCGCCTCGCCATGCCGGTGGCGGTCGACGTCCGCCACCAGCCGCTCCTCCAGCCGCCGGTACTCGCGCCGCGCCCGGTCGCGGTAGAGCCTGAAGAGCTCCGCCAATTGCGGCTCCTCCGCGAGCAGCCGGGGCAGGTGGGCCTGGGCCCGCGGGTCGAGCTCGTAGCTCAGCTCGGGATGGGCCTCGACCCAGACGTGGCTCGCCTTGACATAGGCGAGGAACGCCATCAGGTAGTTGTAGTCGCGGTCCCCGAGGAGCCGCCGCAGGGCCGCCCGGCAGCGCGCCGCCCGGTCCCGGTTCAAGAAGAAGTGGACGGCGATCCGCTGCACCGCGAGCGCCAGCCCCGAGCCGGGAGCGGGGAAGGCGGCGAGCGGCACCGGCTCGGCCGCCAGGAGGTCGAGCGCGCGCTCGATCTCGTCCTCCGCCGGGACCGGCATCTCGAGGAGGGCGAAGATCGCCGCCGGCGGGACCCCCAGGGAGGCCAGGGAGCAGCTGTGGCAGACGATGCTGTAGGGCGCCGTGCAGTAGCGGGAGAGGTAGGCCGCGAGCTGCTCCCTGAAGAGGGCCGGCAGCGGGCTGTCGAGGTCGGCCGAGAGCGCCTGCTGCCAGAGCTGACCGAGCAGCGCGGGGCTCTCCTCCGCCGCTCGAAAGAACGGGGGGACGTCGCCCATGCGGCTCACGATGGAGGCGGTGATCTCGTCGGTCGTCATCCAGCGTCAGCTCTCTCCAGAGATCTCAGGGGAATCAATGAAAGTATACCACCGCGCCCGGTACCGGCTCCGTCTGTTTCCGTGGACGGGCGACTGGCTGCGCTAAGCGCCCGAAGGAGCCCGCCCGCTGGATCAAACGGAGCCGGTCCTCCCTGGAACCTTCCTCCGCCCGGCACGTAAGGAGTCGAGACACGAAAGGACGGCCCCGATGACCCGGACGACCCCGCTCGCCCTCGCCGCAGCGCTCCTGATTTCCCTCTCGACCCTGGGGGCCCTTTCGGCGGCGCCGGTGCCGCCAGCGACTCCAGTACCGCCAGCGGCCGTCGAGCCCGTTCCGCCGCCGCCCCCGTCCATCCCCCTGGCGGCCCAGGCGCCCCCCCCCGGCGGGCACTTCGATCCGGTCGTGGCGACCGAGGCCTGGCTCGCGACCCTGTCTCCCGCGGCGCGGGCGCGCTCCGACGCCTACTTCGAGGGCGGCTACTGGCTGCTTCTCTGGGACTTCCTCTACGGCCTGGGCGTCGCCTGGGTGCTTCTCGGCACCGGCCTCTCGGTCAAGATGCGCAACCTGGCCGAACGGGTGAGCCGCTCCGGCTTCGTCCAGGGGCTTGTCTACGCCGTCCAGTACATCCTGGCCACCGCCCTCCTCGGGTTCCCGCTGACCCTCTACGAAGGGTACTTCCGCGAGCACCAGTATGGGATGTCCAACCTCACCCTCTCCGGCTGGTTCGGCGAGGAGGTCAAGGGGCTCGGCCTCGCCGTCATCTTCGGCGGCCTGGCGATCGCGGCCTTCTACTCCTTCCTTCGCGCCGCCCCCCGCACCTGGTGGATCTGGGGGACGGTGCTCGGCGTCTTCCTCCTGATCGTCGGCGCGCTCCTGGCGCCGATCCTGATCGAGCCCGTCTTCAACACGACGACCGAGCTGCGGAACCCGGTCGTCCGCGACCCGATCCTCTCCATGGCCCGGGCGAACGGCATCCCGGCGAGCCACGTCTACGTGCAGGACGCCTCGAAGCAGACCAAGCGGGTGAGCGCCCATGTGACCGGCCTCGGCCAGACCCTGCGGATCGAGCTCAACGACAACCTCCTGCGCCGCACCTCGCTCCCCGGCATCGAGGAGGTGATGGGGCACGAGATGGGGCACTACGTGTTGAACCACGTCTACGAGTCGATCATCGACGTCGGAGTCCTGATCTTCCTGGGCTTCGCCTTCCTGCGCTGGGCCTACACCCGGGCGCTCGCGAGCTGGGGTCCGCGCTTCGGCCTCACCGGCCTCGGCGATTTAGCCGCGCTGCCGCTCTTCGTGGCGCTCTTCGCGGTCTACTTTTTCGTCCTGACGCCGGTTTTCAATACCGTGGTCCGGAGCGACGAGGGCGAGGCCGACATCTTCGGCATCAACGCCAGCCGCCAGCCCGACGGCATGGCCGAGGCGGCTCTCCAACTCGGCGAGTACCGGAAGCTCCACCCCGGCCCGATCGAGGAATTCGTCTTCTTCGACCACCCGAGCGGCTACAACCGCATCCTGATGGCCATGCGGTGGAAGGCGGAGCACCTGGAGGAGTTCCGGAAATAGGCCCTACGGCCTCCGTCCGCGCGCCCCGCTCACGAAGTCGGCCCAGAGCCCGAAGGTCTTCATCTGCTCGTCGAGGCCTGTGGCCTTGAGGAGGGCCTCGATCTCGGCCCGTGACTGGCGCGGGGCCGGGGCCGCCTCCCGGTCCGCCAGGCCCCAGGCGACGACGCCGGCGATCCCGGCGTTGGCCTTCATCTCGCGGAGGTCGGCCTTGTCGAAGGTGTCCGACTCGGCATGGTAGTCGGGTAGATAGGGGGCGCCGGCCTGGTTGGCGACGAGGGTCGGCACCCCTTCCAGCAGATAGTCGTAGTTGTCGGTCCCCACGAAGGCGTCCACCGTGTGGGTGAACGGCCCGAGGCCGCCGGCCGCGGCGAGGGCCGCCTCGACCGCGGGTTTCAGGTCGGCCCGGCCGCCGAGGGAGAAGCCGGAGGTGCGGCCGGTCCCCTCGTCGAAGACCACCTGCGCCTTCACCCGGTCGAGCTCCGCCCGGTGGAGCCCCACCTCCCCCCAGGAGCCGAGGGTCCCCGCCTCCTCGCCCGTATAGAGCACGAAGCGGAGGGTCCGCCGCGGCCGCTCCCCGGCGCGGGCGAGGGCCATGGCCTGGCGGGCCACGTCGATCACCAGGGCGGCGTTGCAGCCGTTGTCGAGGGCGCCCCGGCCGAGGTCCCAGCTGTCGAGATGGGCGCCCAGGATCACTACTTCATCAGGCTTCTCGCGTCCGCGGATCTCGGCCACCACGTTCTTCGCCCGCGCCTTCTCCGGGCTCTCGCTCCCGAGCCGGAGCCGGACCTTGACCGGATGCCCGGCGGCGGCCAGGCGCCCCAGGAGGAGCGCCCCCTCGCGCTCGACGACCGCCCCCGGCAGGGGTGACACGGAGCCGTCGAGGGCGAGGTTGTGCCGGTAGAGCAGCCGGCCGGGCCGGTTCGACGTCCAGAGGATGCCGAGAGCGCCGGCGGCCCGCGCCCGGCTCTCGATCCCCGGGGTCGCCAGGTACTCGCCGAAGAGGTCCTCGATGCCGCGCATCGGCTCGGTGTGGACGAGGAGCCAGCGCCCGGAGGCGCGCGCTCCCAGGGCGGCGAAGGCGGCGGCATCCCCCGTCCCGACCTCGGCGACCTCGGCCTCGAGGCCCCCCGTCGGGGTCGGCGAGGAGAACGGCATGGCGGCGACCCGGAGCTCCGCGCGCTCGGCCGGCAGCCAGGGGGTGCGAGGCTCGGTGATCTCCCCCGATTCGGCCCGGGGCAGCCAGAGGTGCGGGGCCACGTACTCTTCGGCATGGACGTTCTCGAGCCCCGCCTCGCGGAAGCGGGAGAGCCCCCATTCCACAGCGCGGTCGAGGGCCGGCGAGCCGGTCGGCCGGCCGCCGATCGAGTCGGCGAGCTCGCCCAGGTCGGCGACGATCGGCGTCGGCCCGAGGAGCCGCCCGAGAAGCCGCGCCGGAGGCTCCCCGGCCGGAGTAGGATGGGCGGCCGGAGCGGCGGGTGGGGCGGCGAGGCAGACATTCGCCACACCGAGAAGCAGGCAGAGAACGAGAGAGAGGGGATGACGCCGCATCTGGACCTCGATTCGAGTCGGACGAAATTGCGAAGACTATATAGCGTCCAGCTAGCGCGGAGAAGAGAGGCGGGCGGGCGCGGGAATGAGCTTTTTCAGAGCCGGAAGAGCTTTCCGGGACTGGCAACGAGCATTCCCAAGTCAGGAATGAGCCTTTCCAACTTGGGGAAGAGCATTCCCAGGTCAGGAAAGAGCTTTCCCGGGTTGGGAATGAGCATTTCCAAGTTGGAAAAGAGCTTTTCCAGGTTGGGAAAGGGCTTTCCTGGACCCGGAAAGAGCCTTTCCCGGAGCAAAAGGCCATCCCGCCCCGCGAAGCCGACTATACTCCGAGGGAAATCGAGGAGGTAGGCATGCTGAAGACACGGCTCGTGGCGTTCGCGCTCCTGTTGATGATGGCGGGAGTCTCGGCGGTGGCGGCGACGGCGGCGACAGTGGCGGAACCGGAGCGTCCGACCCCGGCGGCGCGGATCGCGGCCCAGCGCGAGGCCATGGCCCCGCTGGCGAGGATGGACGGAGTCTGGCGAGGCCCCGCGTGGATCCTTCTGCCGTCCGGCGAGAAGCACGTCAGCACCCAGACGGAGCGGATCGGCCCCTTCCTCGACGGCTCGGTCAAGGTCATCGAAGGCCGGAGCTACGACGCGGAGGGCAAGGTCACCTTCAACGCCTTCGGCACCATCTCCTACAACCCGGCCACCCACGCCTACACCCTGCACTCGCACGCCCTGGGGAACGTCGGCGACTTTGTCCTCAAGCCCACGGCCGACGGCTACGTCTGGGAGATCCCCGCCGGGCTGGCGACGATCCGCTACACGGCGGTCATCAAGGATGGCGCCTGGCGGGAGGTGGGCGATCAGATCGTGCCGGGCAAGGAACCTGTCCATATCTTCGAGATGAACCTCAAGCGGGTGGGGGATACCGACTGGCCGGCTGGCGGGGCGGTGCCGCCGAAGTGAGACTTCGTACAGACGGCAGGAAGTGATCGCGGCCGAGGCCGTCGAGGACGGGCCCGAGATGGCGGTGCAGGCACGAGTAGTGATCGTCGCGCGCCCGGAGCTTCGCCGCCAGCTCCTCAGGCGAGATCGATCCCGCTCATCCCGCGAGTGGCCGCGCGGACGAGAGGGTCATGTTGTGGAGCGGGTTGTAGAGCTCGACGCTCTCAGGCCCACCGCCGGGCGCTTCGACAATAGCCCCGGGACGGAGGCCCCTGAAACCGGCATGCCGGGGATTATAACCCTCGTGCCAGGTCGGCCCGTTTCGTCCCTTCCTGCTAAAATATCTAGCCGGAAGACGACGTCCCATCCCCGATGCTCAAATTCCTCCATGCCGCCGACGTCCACCTGGACAGCCCGCTCCGCGGCCTCGAGCGCTATGAGGGGGCTCCCGTCGAGGAGATCCGCGCCGCCAGCCGGCGGGCGTTCGAGAATCTGGTGGCCCTGGCGGTCGAGGAGGAGGTGGCGTTCGTCCTCCTGGCGGGCGACCTCTACGACGGCGACTGGAAGGACTACAACACGGGCCTCTTCTTCTCGGCCCAGATGGCCCGGCTGGAGGAGGCGGGGATCCGGGCCTTCCTCGTCGCCGGCAACCATGACGCGGCGAGCCAGATCACCAAGGTGTTGCGGCCGCCCGCGAACGTCAAGGTGTTCTCCACCAAGCGCCCGGAGACGGAGGTGCTGGCAGACCTCGGGGTCGCGATCCACGGCCAGGGGTTCGCTCATGCGGTGGTGAGCGAGGACCTGTCCGCCGGCTACCCGGCGGCGGTGCCCCACCTGTTCAACATCGGCCTCCTCCACACCAGCCTCGACGGCCGGCCGGGCCATGCCTCGTACGCTCCTTCGACGGTAGGCGGCCTCCGCTCCCGCAGCTACCAGTATTGGGCCCTCGGGCACGTCCACGAGCGGGAGTTGGTGGCTGCCGATCCCTGGATCGTCTTCCCCGGCAACCTGCAGGGGCGGCACGCCCGGGAGACCGGCGCCAAGGGGGCCACCCTGGTCACCGTCGACGGCATGGCCGCCGTCCTCGAGCACCGCGACCTCGACGTCTTCCGCTGGGCCGTCTCCACCGTGGACTTAAACGCCACCGGGAACGCGAGCGAGGTGCTCGACCGGGTGCGCGGGGCCCTCGAGCACGAGCTGGCTTCCGCTGACGGCCGCTCCCTGGCGGTCCGCCTGCACCTCCGGGGAGCCTGCCCGGTCCATGCGGAGCTGGTGGGGGCCTCCGATCACTGGCGCGAAGAGTTTCGCTCGCTGGCCAACGGCTTCGGCGAGGGGGCGCTGTGGATCGAGAAGGTCCTCCTCGACACCCGGCCGGCCGCGGACAGGACCGCCGCCTTCGATCGCGAGGACGCGGTGGGCGGCCTGCTCCGCACCGTGCGCGATCTGGAGACGGGGGATGACGATCTCGCCGAGCTGGCCGCCGGTTTCTCCGATCTGCGAGCCAAGCTCCCGGCCGAGCTGTTCGCCGACCTGGAAGCGCTCGATCCCAGCGATCCGAGGCGGCTCCGCGGCCTCCTCGGCGAGGTCAAGGACCTGCTCCTCGCCCGCCTCCTCGCTGCTTCCCAGATCCCCGAGACCCCGAAGGACACCGAGCCTTGAGGTTCCTCGAGCTGCACCTGAAGGCGTTCGGTCCCTTCACCGATCGCCGCCTCGACCTCTCGGGCGGCGAGCAGGGACTGCACCTGGTCTTCGGCCCCAACGAGGCGGGGAAGAGCTCGGCCCTCCGCGCCTTGAAAGCCCTCCTCTACGGTTTCCCGGTGCGGAGCGGCGACGACTTCCTCCATCCCTACGACCAGCTTCGGGTCGGCGCCCGCCTGCGCTTCGGCGACGGCTCGGAGCTGGAGATGCTGCGCCGGAAGGGGAGGAAGACCACTCTCCTCGCGGGAGACGACGAGACCCCCCTCGACGGCTCCCGGCTCGACCGCTGCCTCCAGGGGATCGACGAGGCGCTCTTCTCGTCCCTCTTCGGCCTCGATCACGATGCCCTGGTCGAGGGCGGCCAGGAGCTGCTGGCGCAGAAGGGGGACGTCGGGCAGGCCCTCTTCGCCGCCGGTCTCGGCACCCGCAACCTGCGCCAGGTCCTGGACGACCTGGACGCCGAGGCCAACGCGCTCTTCCTCCCCCGCGGCTCAAAGCAGCGGATCAACCAGGGGATCGCCGCGCATCGGGAGGCGAAGCGGGCCCT
>JAXDLD010000601.1:0-7106 GCA_034666805.1 Acidobacteriota bacterium | reverse complement strand
GAAGCCGAAGAGATCGTTGCTCGCACAGTCTTCCGGCAGGGAAATGGCGATCTCTCCTCTCCCGACGCGGTCGAGGAAGCGGCAGACGGCGCGCACGCCCTCGTCCGCCGTCGCCGCCAGGCACTCCTCCGCGCGCTGGCGGAAGAAAGCGAAGCGGGCCGCGAGCTTCTCGGGCTCGCGGCGCTTTCCCGGGTCGGTCTCCGGATCGAGGCCCAGAGCGTACTCGGCCTTGTCGAAGAGAAGGAAAGCACGATCGCCGCTGGTGCGGCCGGCCTCGCGAGGTACGAGGAAGTGGGCCGGCCGCGCCCGCGGCTTCTTTTTCCCCGCTCCCGAGGGAGGAACGGTATGGGTACCATGAATGCCGAGGAGCGAGCCGGCCGCGTCGATCGAGATCAACCAGGCGAGCGCCTTCCACTCGAAATCCGGGTCCTCCATCAGGTGCTCGGTCTCGGCGAGCCGATAGAGCTCCTGCAGGATCACCCCGCACCTCCCGCGGCCACGGCCTGGGTTGGCTCTTCGGGCACCGCGAGGACACCATGGTCGAGCCGGGCCGCGAAGAAAAGAGGATGGTTGCCCTGGGAGGCATACTCGATGTCCCAGAGCATGAGGCCGAGATCCTGGCTGACGTCTTCGGCCGGCGGCGGGTCCACGGCGGGCAGAACCTCGGCGGCCAGCTCCCGGCAGCCGAGGTAGGGCTGATGGAAACACTGTCCCCGGGCCAGCCGGCGTTCGAAGATCTCGACGAACTTGGTGACGTTGTCGAGCGGCCCCGCCTTTGGGGTCATCTCGAAGTGAGCCTCGATCAGGTAGTCCACGTCGCGGAGAGCGAGGGTGTTGCGCTGAGCCCGGTCGTCGTCGGCGAAATAGGGGGCGACGGGGCCGCCGTCGCGAACGACGGCAGCGGTCGGCGCCACGGCGCGGGTGCTGACCTCGTTGCGCCGGAAGGCGAGAAAGCGGATGGGTTTCAAGACCTGGATGCGCTCGATCCGCCAGCGGATGGCCGGCTTCCACAGCACGGCTTCGAGCAGGCCACGAGCGGCCGAGGGGGTCATCACCGGGTAGGAGACCCGTTCGACCTTGAGCTCCGGCCGGGTGAAGCAGGCGAGCGGACCGCGCGCTCGCACGCGGAGGGTGGGACTACGGATGGGTGACATCAGGTTCCTCCCGAAAGAATCCTCAGACGACGTAACTCGCCGGATCAGGGCGCGGATCGTCGTCCGCGCTGAGACCGAAGCGGTCATCGTAGAGATGCCAGAACGCCGGGGTCAGCGTGTCGACGCCGTCCACCACGGTCTCGAGCACTCCGGCCGTCCTCAGTTTAGACACGGTGTGTCGCCGAAGGTTGATAACAAATGGCTGTAAGGCGCGCATAAGGAGGCGGTCGGGCCCGTCACGCCGCACGGCGGCCAGCCGCTCCCCGGCCTCTCCATAGGGGACGACGATGGCTTCGGTCGAGTCCTCGATCAGCCGAAATTTCCTGGCGACGCTCGCAAAGCGCAGCTCCTGGCGGAGCGCCTGGATGCCCGCCGGGTCTTTCTCGCACCGGAAGTGGAGCTTGCGGAAGTAGAGCTCGTAGAGAGCGGGATCGTCGAGGTCTAAGGCTCCGCCCAACTCGCGGAGCATCTCTTCCACCACGGCCAGGCCGTGCCGGGGGATGCCGGGCGGGGGGGCGGTCTCGGCGCGGAAGAAGACGACCTCGCCGAGCCGTGGGAGGAGCCTCCCCTCGCGATTGCAACGCCCCGCCGCCTGGGCCAGGCTGTCGAGCCCGCCGAGGCAGCGGTAGACGACGGGGAAGTCGATGTCCACGCCCGCTTCGATGAGCTGGGTCGAGACGAGCCGGCAAGGGTCGCCGTGCTTCAGACGCTCGCGGACCTGGGCAAGTCTCTTGGAGCGGTGGGCGGGGCACATGAGGGCCGAGAGATGGAACGTCCCTTCCGCGGGGAGGAGCTCGGCGAGCGTGCGGGCATCCCGGCGCAGGTGGACCACGGCGAGCGCCTGCTCGTGACCGAGCAGCCGGAGCGCCAGCTCGGCGTAAGGGAGAGGGGGCTCGCCGTCGGCCGGCCAGACAGGGCGCACGCGCCGGAGCTCGCGAGCCAGCTCGGCCGGGGCGGGGACGATCTCCTGCACGCCGGAGAGCCCCTGTGGCAGGCTCTCTCGCCGGGCGAGAGCCGGCTGGGTGGCAGTGGTGAGCACCACCGAGCAGCCGTAGTGCTCGACCAGCTCGCGGAGCACGTCGAGGACAGTGAGCAGATAAGGGATGGGGAGCGTCTGCGCCTCGTCGAGGAGGATCACGCTCCGCGCGATGCGGTGGAGTTTCCGGCAGCGCGACGGCGAGCTCGCGAAGAGCGATTCGAAGAGCTGGACGTTGGTGGTCACGACCACCGGGGCGTCCCAGTTCTCGGCGGCGAGCCGGCGGCGCAGCTCGGCTTCGCGGTTGCGCTCCTCGGCGGCAAGGGGATCGAGGGCCGAATGGTGCTCCAGCACGTTGCGCTCGCCCAGGATGTCGGCATAGACCTTCGCGTTCTGCTCGATGATCGTGGTGAACGGGATAGCCACGATCACCCGCCGCAGCGCCCAGCGCTCGGCATGGCGGAGCGCGAAGGCCATGGCGGAGAGAGTCTTGCCGCCGCCGGTGGGGACCGTGAGGCTGAAGAGGCCCGGCGCCTGCTCGGCCTTCGCCCGGCACGCCTCCAGCACCTCGGCCCGGCGCCGGTTGATCGGGGAGTCACGGCGCTCTGGGGACAGCCGGCCGACGAATTCCGCGAGATCGAGCTCGAGCCGGTGTCGTAGAGTGGGGATCGGGTCATACTCGCCGACCGCCGAGCGCTTCCCCGGCGAGTAGAACTCCTCGGTGGCCAGGAAGTCCGCATCCACCAGGGTGGAGAACAGGAATCGGGTCCACAGCTCCAGGCTGCGGGCCGTCGCTTCCCGGTCCTTGGCGTCGCCAAATCGTGGAGGCAGCGGCGGGAGACCGAGGGCGGCGAGCCCAGGGGGGAGGTCCGACGAAAGCTGATTCAGCCAGGGAGCGTTCTCCTTTAACCGATCGCGGAGGGGCTTGGGTCCGCCGCCTTCGACCGAGGAGGCCGGATCGGCGAGACCCGCGTGGTGGCCGGCGATGGCGAAGGCTAGCGGCAACCCCGCGAGCTTGTCCTTGGAGTAGGCCAGAGCCGCGCCGACCCCGGCATGCTCGACGGCTTCGCCGCTGCCGCGAAGCCGCTCCTGGAACTCTGGTCGAGCCTTGCCCAGGTCATGCCACAACCCCGCGAGGCGTCCCCACTCGCCGGCCTCGAAAGCCGTGGCAAAGGCTTCGGCTCGGGAGGCCACGGCGCGGAGGTGAGCCCCCAGCTCCTCCCACTCTGACTCCGGGTGGTCTTCAAGAGAGTGCGCGAAAAGCAGAGGCATGAACGTTCCGACGATGGGTTCGGGTTCAATAGTGTAGTATAGCAGTGTCTTGGTCGGCTGAAGGGATTCTGGCGTTTTTCCTCTCTTGCCGTGGATTGAAACCGACGTTGGGTTGATCACAAACCGTAGGGGCGGACCTGCCGCCCCGTTTCTCTGCACGGTCATTGGAGGACCATGAGATGGTCAAGCTCGCGATATGAAACTGCCGTTGCTCTCGGGTCGACAGATTGTGTTGGCCCTCGAGCGCCTCGGATTCACCGAGGCCCATCGCAAGGGGAGCCACGTCAAGATGCGGCACGACGACGGCCGAATCATCGTCTTCCCCTACCACGATGAGGTGGACCGTTTCACGCTGCGCGGCGCGCTGCGAGATGCGGACATCGATCTCGCCGATTTCCTGAAGCAGGTCCGGTGAATGGCAGCCTGGATCAGGTTAGAATGGAGCCATGGAGCTCAACGTCGTTCTCGAACAGGGTGAGGATGGGATGTTCGTGGCCCACTGCCCGGCGCTCAAGAGCTGCTGGTCGCAGGGAAGAACTCGCGACGAAGCTCTGCGGAACATCCGTGAGGCGATCGAGCTCTACTTGGAAGCTGATCTAGACGAGTTACCCGTCGACGAAGAGCACGAGGTGGTCAAGCTCGCGATATGAAACCCGTCAAGACCCGCCGATCCCGCTCGAGCAGAACACCATCCACCCACCGCGGGGCCTCGAACACCGCCCTTCGGATTCGGACCTCCCTCGCCTGACTTTCAAGCCACGGACTCCTAGTTTGGAAGCGCCTACCGCGACTTTGGAACGCCGTCCCGCAGGTTTGGAACGCCCTTCCTCTATTTTGGAAGTACCCTACGCAAGATTTGGAACGCCCTACTTCTATTTTTGGATGGCCTTACCGCGGATTCAGAATGCCCTGGCTCGAACTCTGCGTGTCCTGTCTCGGATTCTGAGTGACCTGGCTCGGAACTTGAGTGCCCTGACTCGGAACCTGAGTGACCCACTGCTGATTCTAGGTGGCCCTCCCTGAGGGCTGGTAAGCCGGGCCTACGGAGCCCCCCTACCCCACCCGGCGCTCGCCCCACCCCTGGCGCGCCCGCAGGATGGCCGCCGCGACCGCCGCCTCTTCCTTCACCACCCGCCGCTCGACCCTGCCGAAGTCCATCCCCGCCGCCGCCTGGAGCGTCGTCCAGGGGAGCGCCGCAAGGAGCTCGCGGAAACGGTCGACGTAGGCGAGCCGCCCGGTCTCGTGGACGAACCTGGCGATCCCGGTCAGCCGGCCGGGGGTGGCGCAGCCGGTCAGCTCCCAGGGGTGGACGACGAGGACCGGCAGACCGCCTTTGGCGTGGTGGGCGGCGGCGGCTCTCGCGATCCAGCGGGGGGGGCAGAGGCGGCCGGTCCAGCTTCCGGCCGGCAGGCGGAGAGGGCCGGCGAAGCAGAGGGGAGGGAGCTCGATCAGCTCGCGGGCCGGCCCCGAGGCCGATTCCGGCCAGGTGAGGCGCGCCACCCGGCGCGGGTTGTCCGGCCGGCCGGCCAGGGGGTAGGGGGCGAGCGAGCTGTCGTAAAGGTACCCGGCCTCCTCCACCAGGGGGAGCCGGCTGTTGCCGAGGTTGCGGAGCGACCACTCCGGCGCCCGGTAGCCGGCGACTGGAAGGCCCACGATGTCCTCTAATAAGGCCTTCGCCCGCCGAACGTCGCGCGCGAACTCAGGGAGGGTGCGCTCGGAGGCGCGGAGGTGCAGGTATCCGTGGCTCGCCACCTCGTGGCCGGCCTCGGCGATCTCCCGCACCCGCCGGGGGAGCCGCTCGGCGACCTCGCCCAGGACGAAGAAGGTCGCCCGCCGCCCGGCCCGATCGAGCATCTCCAGGAGCTCGGGGAGGAGACGGTCGAGCTCGGTCGCGAGGACTGGGCGCCGCTCCGGGTGGACGTACCCCGGGACCTGGCAGGTGTGGTACCACTCCTCGACGTCGACGGTGAGCGCGTATCCGAACCGTCCGGCGATCGCCTCGACGCGCGGACGCTCGACACTTTTATCCAATCCTTGCCACAAGTTTGTAACAAGTTCAAACGGCACCATGCTCGCTCGCACCCTCCTTCTCGGTCCGTTCCGCGCTCTCCCCCGCCGTAGCTTGTTTCGAAGCGGAGCTTGTGACATCCTTCACTAGCCCGGTTTTCTCTCTGGGCTTCGGCGGTTATTCTCGTGAAGATGCATGCGCCGTGCCCGAGGGAGCCTCCGGTTCGGCCGCCCGCCGGTAACCCAGTTTCGCTTTCGCCTGAGGCCTTGAACGACTCTTTGGGAGGCTTCCGTTGCCCGAGCAGTACTTTCCGGTTCTCCTGACCCTCGGGGTGGCAATCCTCCTCGGGGTCACCATCCTCGTCCTCTCGCAGCTCCTCGGCCAGCAGACCGGGGGCCGGATCAAGGGGACGACGATCGAGTCCGGCATGCCTCTCCTCGACGTCTCGCACAAGCGGATCTCGATCGTCTTCTTCCTGGTCGCCATCGACTTCATCGTCTTCGACCTGGAGGCCGCCTTCCTCTATCCCTGGGCGCTCGTGCTCCGCGAGCAGGGTTGGCCCCTCTTCCGGGCGGTCATGGCGTTCATCTTCTTGATCCTCGTGGGATACGCCTACGTCTGGAAGAAGGGCGGGCTCGACCTCGGGCCCAGGAGCCGGGCCGTGGGCCACGCCGGCGAGCCGCGGCTGGTGGGAGAACAGCCATGAGCGAGCCGCAGAACATGCCGCGGAACGAGAAGCTGCCGGCCGCCGCCACCCCGGTCCCGGCCGCCTCGATCTCCCCCACCGGGGAGGAGTACGCCGTCGCGGCCCCAGCCACCAAGGATGCCCCGCGCTTGCCCGAAGAAGCCCGCCGCGAGCTCGACGGGCTCCGCGGCCGCTACCCGACGACTCTCGCGCTCCTCCTCCCGGCCCTCCACATCGCCCAGCGCCACTGGGGCGGCTGGCTGCCGGACGAGGCGATTGCCGCTGTTGCCGCCGAGCTCGGCATCCCCTCGGCCACGGTCTACGGCGTCGTCACCTTCTACGACCTCTATCACCAGAAGCCGGTCGGCCGGCACCGCATCCGGGTCTGCACCAATCTCTCCTGCCAGCTCCGCGGCTCGGGGGAGATCATGGAAGCCATCAAGGCCGAGCTCAAGGTGGGCGAGGACGAGGTGACCCCGGACGGCCGCTGCTCCTACATCCACTTCGAGTGCCTGGGCTCGTGCGACACCGCGCCGATGATGATGATCGACGACGACTACCACGAGAACCTGACGCCAGAAAAGGCGCGCCGTATCGTGAAAGGTCTGTCGTAATGGCACCCTTCGAACCCGTCCTCACCCGGAACGTCGGCAAGCCGGAGGCCCTGACCCTCGCCGGCGCCAAGAAGCTCGGCGGCTACGAGGGGCTCGCCAAGGCGCTCAAGATGGAGCCCGACGCGGTCATCGAAGAGGTCAAGAAGTCGGGCCTCCGGGGCCGGGGCGGCGCCGGCTTCTCGGCGGGCTTGAAGTGGAGCTTCATCCCCAAGGGGAAAGACAAGCCGAAGTACCTGGTCTGCAACGCCGACGAATCCGAGCCCGGGACCTTCAAGGACCGCCTGCTGATGGAGAACGACCCCCACCAGTTGATCGAGGGGTGCGCCATCTGCTGCTGGGCGGTGCAGGCCAACACCTGCTACATCTATATCCGCGGCGAGTACACGAAGTCGGCGGC
>JAXDLD010000600.1:0-6030 GCA_034666805.1 Acidobacteriota bacterium | reverse complement strand
CAGCCGGCAGGAGCGGGCGCTCGCGAGGGCGAGCGGCCCGCGGTAGTAGAGGCGGTCGAGCCCCCCCTGGGGCGAGAACGACGGGTAGGTGCGGATGGCACGGTCGGAGCCGGTCTTCCTGTCGGTCGCGCAGCGGAAGCCGAACACCTCGGTGAAGATGGGGCGCAGGAGCGAGCGCCAGTCGTTGAAGTCGCCCCCCACGAGGAGGGGGACGTCGGGCCCCACGCGGCGGAACTCCGACGAGTTGACGAGCAGGCCCACCTGCTTCTCGCGCTCGCGCGCCGAGAGACCGAGATGGAGGTTGAAGGCCTCCAGGGTGCCGTCCCCGGGAAGGGAGAGGGTGGTGTGCTGGCAGCCCCGCCGGATGAGGCTGCCGATCGTCGAGGAGTCGATCGTCAGGTCGATGTTCGTCTCGCGCAGGATGGGGAAGCGCGAGAGGGTGGCGTTGCCGTAGCGCCCCTTCCTCAGGGTGACGTTGTGGCCGACCGCGAAGTGGGGGTAGCCCAGGGTGTAGGCGAGCTCCCGCGCGAGGTCGAGCTCGCCCGATCGCGGGGCCCCGTCGTCCACCTCCTGGAGGAACACCACGTCCGCCCCGTAGTGGGCGAGGATGGTGGCGATCCGCTCCGGCCGGAACCGGCGGTCGACGCCGATCGCCCGGTGGATGTTGTAGGTGATGATCCGCATTCGCACGCTGCGGGGAACTATAGACCGGGCTCGCTCCATAGGCACAGCCTCACCATGGATTTAGAGACCCATCGGAATGGCCGGTCTGCCGATGCCGCGGGCGGGGCCATGCCGGCCCCACCTTTTCGAGAGGAGAGACCCGTGAAGAAGGACGCGCAGAAAGAGAAACCGCGCCGCCTCACCCTCAACCGCGAAACCCTCCGGCAGCTCGACGAGCGGATACTCCAGGGGCTTGCGGGCGCCTCCGATGGGGAGACCGATATGTGTATCGGGACCACCTCGTACTGGACGTGGCCGCGGCCGACGATCTCAGGGTAGAGCGGAGTCGGCCAGCGACAGGATCCAGACGTCGCCCTCGTCGGTGCCCCGCACGGTGCACAAGGTCCGGTCCTCCGGCCCGACCCTCGCCCTCAGATACCGGGAGTGAGGAGGGGGAGAGAGCAGGGTCGCCACCTTCCCGCTCCCGACATCGACGATCCGTATCTCGTCTGAATCCGTGAAGATGATCCTCCTGCCGTCCTGGCAGAAGTCCGGGTCGCCCCCGGTGCGGGTCAAGCGGCGATAGGTGTTTTCCGCCAGGGACCATAGAACGACGCCGGGCACGGGCGCCTCGTCTTTCTGCAGCAGCTCCCCGGCGAGGAAACGCCCGTCCCGGGACCAGGACATGGCGGAGAGGATCTGGCCGCCTTCGACCGCCGGGAGGGCTCGCAGGCTGGCGGGGAGGCCGGGGAAGTCCAGGATGCTCGCGCCGCGAGGCCCGTAGGTGAGGCCGATGCGGCGGCCGTCCGGCGACCAGAAGGGGTTGAGGACCTGTCCGGGAAGCCGCGTGACCTGGGTCCGGCCGCTGCCGTCGGGCCGGATCGTCCAGGCTTCATATTTTCCGCTCCGGTTGGAGTAGAACAGGATCCGGCTGCCGTCGGGGGACCAGCGGGGTCCGCGGTCGCGCGCGGGATCGTTCGTCAGTTGCCGGACCTCCTTGCCATCGCGCCGGACAAGGAGCAGGTCCTCCTGGGGAGCGGCGGACCACAGGGCGAGCCACCCGCCATCCGGGGAGATATCGCAGGAGTAGATCGAGCGGGCGCCCTGGAAGACCAGGGCCGGCGGACCCGCGGCCTGCCCCCTCTCCGGATCGAAAGGCACCTCCTCGACGAAGCTCCGGTTTTCGTTGGTGGCGAACAGCAGCCGGCCATCCCGGGAGAGGCTGGGCAGGGCGCTCCACACCGACGAGGTGGTGACCGGTTGTGGCGAGTCGCCGAGCACCTCGCCCGAGCGCTCGTCGATCGCCACTCGCCAGATGTTCATGCTGCCGCCCCGGTTGCTGGCGAAGTAGAGAAACCCGCCGTCCGGCGACCAGGCCGGGCTCCAGTTGTAGAAGAGGTCGTCGACCACCCGCACCGGAGCCCCCCCATCCCTGGCGACGGTCCAGATCGCCCGCCGGGCCCCCGGCTGGGCGAGCCCCCAGTAGGCAATGCGCCAGCCGTGGGGGGACCAGGCCGGCTGGACGCCGTCGGCGACGCCGAGCGGCCGCCGGGCCTGGGTGGTCACGTCGACGCGAAAGATCTGGCTCTGGGGGTTGTACCGGGCCCCGGGGTCGAAGGCTCCCTCGGTCGCCACCGCGATCTCCCGGCCGTCGGGCGACCAGGACGGGTTGAAGCCGAAGTCGGTCAGCCGCCGCACCGATTCGCCGGTGGCCCCCATGAGGAAGACGCCGCCGCCGTCCCGCTCGGAGCGGAAGGCGATCTGCTCGCCGTTCGGGGAGTACGCCGGCTGGGTGTCGTCGGCCGGCGAGTCGGCGGTCAGGTTGACGTGGTTGCCCCCCGCCACCCGCTGGGAGAAGATGTCGAAGTTCCCGCTTTCCGACTTCGCATAGAGGAAGTACTTGCCGTCCGGCGAGAGGTTGGGGAATGTCTCTTTCCCCGGGAGGTCGGTGAGCTGGGTGAAGCTCGCGGCCTGGGGCGCCGGCACCCCCCGGCCCCGCCGCCAGGCGAGGACGCCGAGGACGAAAGCGGCCGCGGCGAGGGCGAGAACCAGGCTCCCCACGAGGACTCCCCACCGCCGGTCCGCGACCCGCGGCCCGCGGAGCGCCCCGCTCCCCGGGGGGGACGCGAGGAGGTCCTGGCGGAGGTCCGCCAGGACCTCACCCGCATCCGCATAGCGCTGCCCGGGATCCTTGGCGAGCAGGCGGGAGACGATCCGCTCGAGCTCCCGCGGGACCTCGGGGCGCAGACGCGACAGCGGCTCGGGCGCCTCGTGCAGCACGGCATGGACCACCGCCGCGTCCGAGCCGCCGGCGAACGGCCGCCGGCCGGCGAGCATCTCGTAGAGGACGACCCCCAGCGACCAGACGTCGGCCCGGGCGTCGATCTCTTCGCCCCGCGTCTGCTCCGGCGCCATGTAGGAGGGGGTGCCCAGGCTGGCGCCGAGCCGGGTGGGCCCCGCCTCCCGCGTGAGCTTGGCGATGCCGAAGTCCAGGATCTTGACCCCGGCCTCGGTCAGGAAGAGGTTGGCCGGCTTGACGTCGCGATGGACGATGCCATGCTGGTGCGCCTTCGCGAGCCCCTGGGCGATCTGGACGGCGACGTCGAGCGCCTGCTCCAGGGCCAAGGGGCCGCGCGCGATCCGGCGCTCCAGGCTCTCGCCGGCGTAGCAGGGCATGACGAGGAAGAGGAGCCCCTCCTCGGTTTCCCCCGCTTCCAGGATGGTGCAGACGTTGGGATGATCGAGGGCCGAGGCCGCCCGCGCCTCGTTCAGGAAGCGCACCTTGGCGATCGGGTCCCGTACGAGCTCCGGAGCCAGGAACTTCAGGGCCACGGTGCGGCCGAGTTGGATGTCCTCCGCCCGGTAGACCACTCCCATGCCACCGCCGCCCAGGAGCAGGGCGATGCGGAAGTGGGAAACCGTTCGCCCCGTGAGCAGACCTGGACCGGTCGAGGGAGCGCCAGGGATGCCGGAGGTACCGGAGGAAAGGGGCGCGCCGATCTCGCGGTGAGTCGGTTCTTCTTCCATGGATTGGCGCCGTAGTGTAGCAGAGCCGCCGTCTTCGGGTTGCCATGGCGGCCGGCTTTCTCTAGCATCGGGGGCTCAACCGACCGGAGGTCAAGAATGAGCGTAGCCCAGATGTTGCTCCCCGAATTCGACAACGAGATGAAGACCACCCGCCGGGTCCTCGAGCGGGTCCCCGAGGACAGGATGGGTTGGCAGCCCCATGAGAAGTCGATGACCCTCGGCCGCCTGGCAAGCCACCTGGCCGAGCTGGCGGGCTGGGGGGCCTATACCCTCGAGAACGACTCCCTGAACCTCTCCCCCCCGGAAGGTCCCCCGTTCAAGCCTTTCGACTCGAAATCGCGCCAGGAGGTTCTGGACGTTTTCGACGCCAACGTAAAGAAGACCCGCGCCGCGCTCGAGCAGGCGACCGACGACTCCGCGTTCGGCAAGCCCTGGACGCTCCAGTTCGGGGAGAGAGTGATCTTCACCCAGCCGCGCGGCGCCGTCCTCCGCACCATGCTCTTCAGCCACATCGTCCACCACCGCGGGCAGTTGAGCGTCTATCTGCGCCTGAACGACGTGCCGGTGCCGTCGATCTACGGTCCCTCCGCCGACGAGCAATAGAGGACGGGAGGCTTCTTAAGCGGTCAGCACCTCGCGCCGCACGGTGAGGGCCGCCACCCGCTCAAGGTCGACCGTGACTCCCATGCCGGGGCGGTCGAAGGGGACGCTCACCCAGCCCTCGGCATCCATGGTCCACTCGGGGTCGACGACGTCGCGCGCCCAGTAGCGGCGGCTGGGCGAGAGGTCGCCGGGGAAGGTGAAGTTGGGGAGCGAGGCGAGGGCGACGTTGTGCGCCCGGCCGACCCCGCTCTCGAGCATCCCGCCGCACCAGACCGGCAGGCCGTGCCGGGCGCAGACGTCGTGGACCGCCTTCGCCTGGCGGAAGCCGCCCACCCGGCCGGCCTTGATGTTGACGATCCGGCCGCTGCCTAAGGCGATGGCGTCCTCGGCGCGGTCGGCGCTCGTGATCGACTCGTCGAGGCAGATGGGCGTCTTGAGCTGCTTTTGGAGAGCGGCGTGGCGCAGCAGGTCGTCCCAGGCGAGCGGCTGCTCGATCATGAGGAAGCCCAGCTCGTCCAGGGCCTGGAGCTGCTTCAGGTCATCTAAGGTATAGGCGTTGTTGGCGTCGGCCATCAGCGGGGCGTCCGGTCCCAGGGCCTCGCGCACCGGCCGCACGTAGTCGAGGTCGGCGCCGGGCTGGATCTTCATCTTGAGCTTGCGATAGCCCTGGGCGAGGCAGCTCCGGGCCTTGTCGAGGAGCGCTTGCGGGCTCTCCTGGATGCCGATCGAGATCCCCACCGGGATGCGCGCCTGGGTGCCGCCCAGGAGCCTGGCCAGAGAGACGCCCTGCAAGCGCGCGGCGAGCTCCCAGGCGCCCATCTCGACCGCCGCCTTGGCCATGTTGTGGCCGCGGAAGTTGACGTCCAGGTGGGGCTGGATCTCCTCCGGGCCGGCGAAGCGGTGGCCGAGGACCCGCGGAGCGATCCACTCGCGGAGAGCGAGCCAGGCGGTGTCGGTGGTCTCCGGGCTGTAGTTGGGTTCCTCCCCGGCCACGCACTCGCTCCACCCCTCCGCACCGTCGGCCGAGAAGAGATGGAGGAGCACGATCCGCCGGGTCGTCGCCACCCCCGAGGAGATGCGGAACGGCTCGATCAGGGGGAGCGAGATCTCGGAAAGCTCGATGCGGTCGATCTGCAGCATGGTCCTCCCTACATCCCTCTCAGTCAGGCCTCGAGGCCGTAGAAGCAGCGCCCGGTCTCCCGGTCGCGCCGGTCGCGGTAGAACGCCGTCACCTTGTAACCCCTGCCGAGGTAGTGCTCGAAGGCCCGGCGGGTGGCGGCCCGCCAGGCGGCCGCCTCGTCCGGGCGCTCCGCCTTCAGGTCCTGGATGCTCGCCGGCACCTCGACCCGCACCCGCGGCTCCTCCGGCAGGGTACCGTCGAGCCTGGCGAGCGGCGCCTCGGCGAAGACCTCTCCGCCGCCAATCAGCCCGCCGGCCAAGGCCCGGGCCGCCCGCTCGCCGGCGATCCGCCAGTTGACGATGAAGCGATCGGTGCCGATGCCGTGGGCGAGCTCGCTCCCCATCTCGCCCGCGTACATATCCTCCACGTACTCTTGGACCTCGACCCCGAGACGGTTCAGGTTCAGGTGGGCGTTGCGCGCCTCCAGGGGGTCGTAGGACCACAGCACCGACTCCACTCCCAGGGGCAGGAGCAGGTCGCGTTGGAAGAGCTTGAGGCGGGCGCCGAGACCGAGGTCGCGGGCGCCGGGGTCCACCGCCAGCATGTGCGACCAGTGG
>JAXDLD010000599.1:0-7009 GCA_034666805.1 Acidobacteriota bacterium | reverse complement strand
CGCCGGCCGCGATCACCCGGCGGTGGATCTCGGCCGCCTCCAGACGGGCGTCGACCGGCACCGCGATCTCGGCCAGGTCGCCGTCCCGGCGCAGGTGGGCGAGGAAGGCCCGCAGGTCGGGGAAGGTCGGATCGGCCACGGCGGCACGAGTCTACCCCGCCGCCACCGTCGGCTGAGAACCATCGCCGCGCGGAGCCGTATTACGGACCGTGAGAAGATCGTAGCCCGTCGCTAAAAAGATCCGGAGGAGCCCATGCCCACCGCACCCGCCGTCCAGGAGATTGCCGCCCCGCCTCGCCCGCGCCGGGGCTTGCGGCGCCTCGGCTTCGCGCTCGCCATCCTCGCCGCCCTTTTCGTCCTCGCGGTTCTCGGCGGCGGCCTCTACCTGCGGAGCCGCATGCAGGCGAGCCTGGCGCAGCTCGACGGCAGCCGCGCCCTCCCCGGCCTCTCGGCGCCGGTGACCGTCGAGCGCGACGCCCTGGGCGTCCCGACGATCCGCGGCGCCAACCGCGTCGACGTCGCCCGGGCCACCGGCTTCCTCCATGCCCAGGAGCGCTTCTTCCAGATGGACCTCCTGCGGCGGCGAGCTTCGGGCGAGCTCGCCGAGATCCTTGGGGCCCCGCTCTTGAAGCTCGACATCGGCGACCGGGTGCACCGCTTCCGGGCCGTGGCCGAGGCCGTCTACCACCACGCCAGTCCGGCCAACCGGGCGCTCCTCGACGCCTATACGGAGGGAGTCAACGCCGGCCTCGCCGCCCTCGGCTCCCCCCCCTTCGAGTACGCCCTCCTGCGCACCCGGCCCGTCCCCTGGCGGCCGGAGGACTCGGTCCTCGTCGTCGAGGCCATGTACCTGGACCTGCAGGCGGCGGGCATCACCCGGGAGTCGAACCTGGGGCTGATGCACGACACTCTGCCTCCGGCGCTCTACGCCTTCCTCGTCCCCAAGGGCACGGAGTGGGACGCGCCGATCCTCGGCGGGCCCCTGCCGGCGCCGCCCCTGCCCGGCCCCGAGGTCGTCGACCTGCGCCGGCAGCCCGCCAAGGCGGCGGCGCTCGCGCCGGCTCCCGTGCGGGAGGCCTCCTGGGAAAAGACCGAGGAGGCCCGCTGGAAGGCCGAAGCCGCTCTGGCCCCGGGCAGCAACAACTGGGCGGTCGCCGGCAGCCACACCGCCGACGGCCACGCCCTGCTCGCCAACGACATGCACCTCGGTCTGCGCATCCCCAACACCTGGTACCGGGCCTCGCTCGTCTGGCCGGCCGAGAGCGGTGGAGGGGAGCACCGGATGACCGGCGTCACCCTCCCCGGGACGCCGGCGGTGGTCGCCGGCAGCAACGGTCACGTCGCCTGGGGCTTTACCAACAGCTACGGCGACTGGATGGACCTGATCGTCCTCGAGACCGACCCGGCGCACCCCGGCTTCTACCGCGCGCCGGACGGCTTCCGCCCCTTCGAGCACGCGTCCGAGGTGATCCGGGTGCACGGCGGCAAGCCGCGCACCCTGGACGTGCTGTCGACGATCTGGGGTCCGGTGGTCGACCGCGATCACCTTGGCCGGCCGCGGGCGCTCGCCTGGACCGCCCACCACGAGGAGGCGGTCAACCTCGACCTGCTCGGCCTCGAACAGGCCCGGACGATCGAGGAGGCGATGGCGGCGGCCCACCGCAGCGGTCCGCCGGCCCAGAACTTCATGGTCGCCGACGAGTCCGGGCGGATCGGCTGGACGATCATCGGCCGCATCCCGCGCCGGGTCGGCTTCGACGGCGAGCTGCCCACCTCCTGGGCCGATGGCAGCCGCCGCTGGGACGGCTGGGTGGCGCCCGAGGAGGTGCCGAAGATCGTCGATCCTCCCTCCGGCCGGCTGTGGACGGCCAACAACCGGACGGTCGACGGCGACCCGCTCCGCCTCCTGGGCGACAGCGGCTACGACCTCGGGGCCCGGGCGCGCCAGATCCGGGACGACTTGATGGCGCTCGACAAGGCGACCCCGCGCGACCTCCTGGCGATCCAGCTCGACGACCGCGCCCTCTTCCTGGCGCGCTGGCGGGAGCTGCTTTTGAAGGTGCTCACCCCCGAGGCCGTGGCCGGCCACCCGCGCCGGGCCGAGCTGCGCCGGCTGGTGGAGACGACCTGGAACGGCCATGCCGCGGTCGGCTCGGCGGCCTACCGGATCGTCCGCGCCTACCGTTTCGCCCTTTCGAACCAGCTGTTCGGGGCCCTGACCGCGGCCACCGTGGCCGCGGACCCGAGCTTCGAGTACGACCTCGCCCAGTCCGAGGGCCCGCTCTGGCGCCTGGTCACCGAGCGGCCGCCGCACCTCCTCTCGCCGAAGTTCCACACCTGGGACGAGCAGCTCCTGGCGGCGGTCGACGCGACGATCGGCCGGCTCGCGCAGCAGGGCTCGGACCTCGGCCAGCGCACCTGGGGGGAGGTCAACCGGGTGACGATCCGCCACCCCATGAGCGCCGGGGTCCCCGGGCTCTCCCGGTTCGTCGACATGCCGCCGCGGGCGCTCCCCGGGGACAGCAAGATGCCGCGCGTCCAGGGCGCCGGGTTCGGCGCCTCGGAGCGGCTGGTGGTCTCGCCCGGGCGGGAGGAGCAGGGCTTCTTCGAGATGCCGGCGGGGCAGAGCGGCAACCCGCTCTCCCCCCACTACGGCGACTCGAACCCCGCCTGGGCCAAGGGGGAGCCGAGGCCGTTCCTCCCCGGGCCGGCGGTGAACCGGTTGACGCTGACGCCGCGGTAGAGGGGGAGGGGGCAACTTTTCGCCCTGTCCCCGGTCTCCCATTCCGGTATCCTTGGCCCGTGCCGACGCAACTGCCGCTCTTCGACTTCGGGCCCGGGGAGCCGACCCCTCTTTCCTCGCCTCCACCGTCGGGTGTATCCCGAGCCGGGGTCTGGGTGGTGCATGGCGCCCGGGCGGCCGAGGCGCTGCTCCTGGAGCGCCTGAGCGAGGACCTGGACGAGGCCGCCCGCGATCCACGCCTCCTCGCCCGGCCGGTGCGGGTCGTCGTGCCCTCCCGGAGCCTGACGGTCCATCTCACGGCGCTCCTCGTGGCGCGCCGCGGCCGGTCGCTCGCCGGGATCACCTTCCAGACTCTCTACGGGGTCGCCGCCGAGATCCTCGAGCGGGCGGGCGAGCCGGTCCCCAAGGGCACCCTCCTCTTCGAGGTCCTCGCCCAGCGCGCCGCCCGCGAGCAGCCGGCCCTCGTCCGCGGCCTGGAGGGGCTGGTCGACGGCTACGCCGGGGTCTTCGGCACCGTCCGCGATCTCCTGGACGCCGGCTTCGAGCGCGCCCATGCCGAGGCGGCGGACGAGGCCCTGGCCGCCGCCCTCGGGACGGCGCACGCCTCGCGGGCGGCGGTCGAGCGGGCGCGCGCCCTGGTCCGGGTCGCCGCCCGGGTCGAGGCGGAAGGGCGGCGGCTGGGGATCGGCCGCACCTCCCATCTTCTGCGCCGCGCGGCCGAGCTCGTCGTCCTCGATCCCGAGCGTTTCCTGCCCAGCCGCGCTCTCTACGTCCATGGCTTCGCCGACGCCACCGGCCTCGCGACCGACCTCCTGACCCAGCTCCTCCGCCGCCCCGGCTCCCGGCTCCTCCTCGACCGCCCCCTCGATCCGGCCGCCCCTCCCCACCCGATCGCCCAGCCCGAGGCCTGGGAGCAGGCCTTCTCGGAGCGCTTCGCCGGGCGCCTCACGCTCACCGGCGCCCGCTTCGCGGAGGCCCGGCCGCGGACGGCGCCGCCCGAGCGCGCCCGGCTCGCCCGGCTGGAGGCGGCGGGCACCGAGGCTGAGGTGCGCGGGGTGGCGCTCCGCCTCCGCGCCCTGCTCGATGCCGGCATCCGTCCCGAGGGGATCGGCGTCGTGGCCCGCGACCTCGCCCCCTACCGGCTCGCTCTCCGCCGCCAGCTCGGGCGGCTCGGCCTCCCCTTCTCGGGGCTCGGAGCGCGCGGGGCGGTCGAGCCCGCCGGCCGCCGCGCCGCCGCCCTGCTCGATCTCCTCCGCCGGCGCGAGGAGACCCCCTGCGACCGCTGGCTCGACGCCGCCGTCTCTCTGCCGACAGAGACCGGAGGGCGGCTCCGGCTGGCCGCCGCCGGCCGGCGCCGGATCGACCTCCGGCTCGCCGTCCGCGCCCTCGGGGCCGGGCGCCTGCGCGACCTGGCCGCCCTCGACGCCGAGGCTCTCGCGCGGGTGCTGCGCAACGGCTGGTACGCCCTCCCCATCCGCCAGGGCCTGCGGGTGCGGACCGTGGGCCAGGAGGAGGCGGGGGACGGCGGCGAAGCGGAGGGCGAAGGGGAAGAGAAGGCCCCGGCCGCCTCGCGGGCCGCCGCGCGCACCGTCGCCGGAACCGAGATCGAGCGCGCCGCCGCCGCCGCCCGCGCCCTCTGCCGGCGCTTCGCCGAGTGGCCCGACTCGGCGACCGCCGCGGACCACCTGGCCCGCGCCGCCGCCCTCCTCCGGGACGACCTCGGCTGGCATGGGGGGCCGCCGATGCCGCCGGGGGCGGACCCGGTCGCCGAGGCCCTCGACCGGCTGGGGCGCGAGGTCCCCGCCGGATTCCTCCTCCGCTTCGAGGAGCTGCGGCTCCTCCTCGCCCGCGCTCTCGTCGACGCCGGGCGCTCCCTTCTGGGCGGGAAAGGCGGCGGGGTGCAGGTGCTGTCGGTGACCGAGGCCCGGGGCCGCACCTTCGAGCACCTCTTCCTGATCGGCATGAACCGCGACGTCTTCCCGCGCACCGTCCGCGAGGACCCCCTCCTGCCGGACGCCCTCCGCACCGTCCTCGCCGGACCCTTTAACGACGGGGTGCTGCCGGACGTGCCGGTCAAGCGCCAGGGCTTCGACGAGGAGCGCTACCTCTTCGCCCAGCTCCTCTCCGCCGCCCCCGCCGTCACCCTCTCCTGGCAGAGCGCGGACGACGACGGCCGCCCGCGCTCCCCCTCGCCGCTCGTCGAGCGCCTCCTCGCTCCCGGCGGCGCCGAGCGGCTGCCGCCCCTCTACGCCCTCCCCGCCGGCCGCGCCCCGCGGCCCGCCGACGAGCACGCGATCCTCGCCGCCCTCCACGCCCCGCGCCGGCACTTCGGCCGGGTCCTCCCCCTGGCCGTGGCCGCCGGCCGCGCCCTGCTGCCGGGCGCCTCGCCGCTCGATCCCCAGGTCCTCGCCGCCGCCCGCATGGGCGTGCTCGACGAGCTCGACCCCGACCGCCGCACCCCCGAGGGGAGGGCCGTCCGGCAGCGCCTCGGCCCCTGGTTCGGCTTCGTGGGCGCGCTCGGTAAGGCTCCGGCCGGCGCGGCCGACCCGCGCCATGGCGACCTCTGGGTCACCCACCTGGAGGGGATGGCCGCCTGCCCCTGGCAGACCTTCCTCACCCGGGTCTTGAAGCTCGAGCCCACCCCCGATCCCCTGGAGGCCCTCCCCGGGGTCGACGCCCTCCTCCTCGGCAACCTCGTGCACGCGGTGCTCGAAGCGGTTGTCCTCGCCGCCGCTCCCGAGGCGTGGCAGGGGGAGGAGGCCCCTTCCTGGGCGACCCGGGAGCCGATCGCCGTGCCCTGGCCGGCGCCGGAGGGCTTCGAGCGCCTCCTTCGGAAGGCGGCGGAAGAGGTCGTCGAGGAGGAGGGGATCTCGCTCCCGGGGATGGCGCGGGCGCTCGCCGAGCGCGCCCGCCCCTTCCTGGAGGTGGCGCGGCAGGCCGAGTGGGGGGAGCCGGGGGCGGCGCTCGCGGTCGTCGGCGCCGAGGTCTTCGGGGAGATCGCCTTAGCCGACCCCGGGGGGCGGCAGCGCCGGCTGCGCTTCAAGGCCGACCGCATCGACCGGGTCGACTCCAGCGACCCCCTCGGGGGGGAGCCGACCGGGCTGCGCCTCACCGACTACAAGACCGGCCGGCCGGTCTCGACCGCCAAGCGGGAGGACAAGCGCGCCGAGCACTTCCTGGCCTCGGTGCGGGCGGGGACCCGGCTCCAGGCGGTGGCCTACCGGCTCGCCGGGGGGGCGGCGGCGCGCGGGCGCTACCTCTATCTGCGCCCGGACCTCGCCCAGCGGGAGTTCGCGGTCGGCACCGGGACCTCGGGGGACGCCGAGCTGGAACGGGCCTTCGGCGCTGCGACCGCCGCCGTCCTCGGCGCCTGGGAGGCGGGCACCTTCTTCCCCCGGGTGGTCGACCTCACCGGCCGTGCCGAGCCCGGCCGCTGCAAGTTCTGCGGCGTGGCCGAGGCCTGCATCCGCGGCGACTCCGGCGCCCGCGGCCGGCTCTTCGAGTGGGCGGCGCGCGGCGGGACGGGCGAGGATCCCGGAAATCCGGGAGATCCGGGAGATCCGGGAGAAGCCGCGCTCCTCGCCGTCTGGGGCCTGCCGGGCGCCGCCGGGGAAGGGGAGAGCCCTTGAGCGACCCCCGGGAGGCCGACCGCGCCGCCCGCCACGCCGCCCAGCGGGAGTTCTCCCACCCCCTCGTGCTGGAGGCCGGGGCGGGGACGGGCAAGACGACCACCCTGGTCGCCCGTATCCTCTCCTGGTGCCTGGGGGTGGGCTGGGAGCGCGCCCGCGAGCGCCTCTGCCGGCCGGCACGGCCGGGCGCCGGTGCTACGGAGCCGACCGTCGAGCACGTGGCGGCCGAGGTCCTCTCCGGAGTGGTGGCGATCACCTTCACCGAGGCGGCGGCAGCCGAGATGGCCGACCGGGTGGCGGAGGACCTGGCGCGGATCGCCGGCGGCTTCGGCGAGCTGCCGGGCTGGCTCGACCCCGAGCCGCTGCCCCCCGGGCCGGAGCGGGTGGCGCGCGCCCGCGCCCTCGTCGGCACCCTCGACCACCTGGCGGTCCGCACCATCCACGCCTTCTGCCGCGGCCTCCTCGCCGCCTACCCTCTGGAAGCCGGCCGCCACCCGAGCCTCACGGTGGACGCCGACGGCCAGCTCCTGGAGTCGATCGCCCGCGAAGCGGTCGAGTCCCGGCTGCGCGAGGGCTACGGCGACCCCGGCGACCCCGATCTCCTGGCCCTGGCCGCCCGCGGCTTCGGACCGCCGGA
>JAXDLD010000598.1:0-13457 GCA_034666805.1 Acidobacteriota bacterium | reverse complement strand
AGGCGGAGAGGGGGCCGCGCGCCCGGAGCCTGCCGGCCTACCTCTGGCAGGAGCGCGCCACCCTGCTGCGCCGCACCTGGGAGCACCTCGGTCTCTCGGGGCTCGCCCTCGCTCTCGGGGTGCTGGCGGCGGTCCCCTTCGGGCTCTGGTTGGAGCGGCACCGGCGGCTCGCCGAGCCGGCGATCCGGCTCCTCGGCCTCACCCAGACCATCCCGTCCCTCGCCCTCCTCGCCTTCATGCTCCCCGTCCTCGGGGTGGGCGCCCTGCCGGCGATCGTGGCGCTCTTCATCTACTCGCTTTTTCCCATCGTCCGCAATACTTTTACCGGCGTGCGCGACGCCGATCCGCGGGCGGTCGAGGCGGCGACGGCGCTCGGCATGACCCCGGGGCAGGTCCTGCGCCAGGTGCGCCTGCCGCTCGCCGCCCCGGTCCTGATGGCCGGCGTGCGCACGGCGGCGGTCATCACGGTGGGGACGGCGACTCTCGCGGCCTTCATCGGGGCCGGCGGCCTGGGCGAGCCGATCGTCACCGGTCTGCAGCTCGCGGACTCGGCGATGATCCTCTCCGGGGCCATCCCGGCGGCCGTCCTCGCCCTTTTGGTGGACGGAGCACTGGCGCTGGTTGAACGGGCGGTCCGCCCGGCGGGGTTGGAGGTGAGGGGATGAGCGAAGAGCGGCAGGTCTCGCGGCCCGGAGTGGTGATCGAGGTACTCAATCGAGAGCGCGGAGAGGCGCGCGACCGCGCGGAGCTTCAGGCGGCGCTCCGGAAGCGCCCGCGCGAGATCCCCTCGAAGCTCTTCTACGACCAGCGGGGCTCGGATCTCTTCGAACGGATCACCGAGCTTCCCGAGTACTACCCGACGCGGACCGAGCGGGCCCTCCTCGAAAAGATCGCCGACCCCGTGATCGCGGCCTCCGGCGCCCGTGAGCTGATCGAGATCGGCTCCGGGGCGGCGACCAAGACCCGGGTGCTCCTCGATGCCATGCGCCGGGCCGGCCAGCTTCAGCTCTACGTCCCCTTCGACGTCGCGGAGGGGACCATGCGGCGCTCCGCCGAGGAGCTGATCGCGGACTACCCCGGCCTCGCCGTGCACGGCATCGTGGGCGACTTCATGGCCCACCTCGGCCGCATTCCCGAAGGCGAGCGCCGGCTCGTCGTCTTCCTGGGCGGCACGATCGGCAACCTCGGCCCCGAGGAGGTGCGGCGCTTCCTCTCCGACCTCGCAAGCGCCATGGCGCCGGGTGACCATTTTCTTCTGGGAGTCGACCAGATCAAGGACGTCGCCCGCCTGGAGGCGGCCTACAACGACGCCGCCGGGGTGACCGCGGAGTTCAACAAGAACGCCCTCCTGGCGGTCAACCGGCTGACCGGAGGCGACTTCGACCCCGAGGCCTTCCGCCACCACGCCCCCTACAACCGGGAGCTCCATCGAATCGAGATGTGGCTCCTCTCGCTCGTCCGCCAGGTCGTCCACCTGCGGGCGGTCGGCATGGAGTTCGAGCTCGCCCAGGGCGAGGGCATCCGGACCGAGATCAGCACCAAGTACGACCGGCCCAGGATCGAGGCTCTTCTAGACGAGAGCGGCTTGACGCCGCTCGACTGGTTCAGCGATCCGGAGCGGCTGTTCGGGCTGTCGCTGTCGCGGAAGGGATAGCTACGAGCGCGGCCCGAACGTCTCCATCCACCCCGCCGTCTCCGCCAGCCCCTGGAGCCCCCGGTCCAGAAGCTCCTGGTTCTCCTTCTTGACCAGCCAGGTGCTCCGCCCGGAAGGGTGGGGCAGAGGCACGAGGTCGAACGCCACACCCCCGTGCTCCAGGGGGAACACCTTGCCCACCCGCTCGCCCAAGGGCGCCGGGGCGGGGAGGAACTTGGCGATGGCGAGCTGGCCGACGGCGATCACGGTGCGCGGGGCGAGGTTCGCGATCTCCCATTCGAGGAAGGGAGAGCAGTTGGCGATCTCGGAAGGCGCCGGCACCCGGTCGCCCCCCTGCGGCGCGCGGCCCGGGAAGCAGCGGATCACCGCCGCCATCCAGACCCGGGCCCGGAACTCCTCCTCCGGCACCCCGAGCTTCGCGAACCAGGCGAAGAGACGATTGCCGGCGGTGTAGGCGAAAGGCCGCTGCTCGACCTTCTCCCGCGGCCCCGGCGCCTGCCCCACGAGCTGCACCCGCGGCTGCCCGTAGGCCGGATCGGGCAGCGCGCCGACCGGCGGCGGCTCGACTCCCGGGCACTTGCGGCAGCCGCGGATCTCGGCCAGGTGGCGTTCGAGGTCGCGGAAGGAGAAGTCCGGCACGCCGGGAGCTTACGCCTTCGGTGCCACAGGCTTCGATGCCGCCGATGCCACGGGCCCGGTCGCCTCGGGCTCCGTCCCCTTGGCGGGTGAGTTCGCCACCCGGTCGTTCGTCGCCGTCAGGGCCTCGGGCAGGACCTCGACGGCCGGCTCCCACCAGCTCTCCCCCGGGGCGAAGAGATCCCCCTCGTGCGAGCAGGGGGAGGCGACGTGGTCGCGGCCGTAGAGCGGCTTGCCGGAGTGCTTGGCGCGGTGCTCGGGATAGAAGAAGCCGCAGGTGTGGCAGAAGTAGCCGATGACCCGGCCCTGCCTCTCGGGCGGGAGCTGGCTCTGGGGCGCGGCGTGCGGGAATCGGTAGACCATGGCTTCAAGTCTAGCGCGCCGCGAGCAGCTCGGCGCGGGAGAAGAAAAAGGAGAGCTCGAGCGCGGCGTTCTCGGGCGAGTCGCTGCCGTGAATGGCGTTCTCCTCGATCGAAGTGCCGAAAAGCTTGCGGACGGTCCCCTCCGCAGCCTTGGCGACATCGGTCGCCCCCATCACCTCGCGCAGGCGAGGGACGGCGTTGTCGCCCTCCAGGGCGACCGGGATCACCGGGCCGCTGGTCATGAACTCGACCAGGCTGCCGTAAAAAGGCCGCTCCTTGTGCACCTCGTAGAAGGCCTGGGCCTGCGCCTGGGTGAGGTGCAGGACCTTCAAGCCGCGGACGGTGAAGCCCTCCTTCTCCAGGTGGGCGAGGATCTTCCCCGCATTGCCGGCGCGCACGCTGTCCGGCTTCAAAATGGCAAGCGTCATCATGATTTCAAGTCTCCTCTTTCCAGGATTTGGATGATGTTGACCTACGCGATCACTTCCAGGTCGCCCTCCGCCCCGCTCACCCGGAAGGCTGTCCCTTCCACTTCGACGGCGCCGCCCGGTCCCAGGAGCACGGCCGAGCCGGCCGGGATGCCTAACCCCAAGGTCACCCCGGGGGCGGCGAGGAGCTTGCGCAAACGCCGGTCGTGGCCAGGGTCGAAATTCGGTTCGACCACCCCCTGCGGCAAAAAGCCGAGAGCGGGGATGCGCTCGCCCGCGGCGATGCTCCGGGCGAAGGCCCCGGCGCACTGGGCGGCGGCGGCGATCGCCACCACCACCCCGCCCTCCCGCAGCTTCTTGACCAGAGCCTCGAAAGCGGAAGTGCCCAAAAGCGCGTCGAGCAGGTGGTCGGCCACTCCGCCGCCCAGGTAGACCGCCGGGCAGGCGAGGATGCGCTCGGCATTCCGCCCCCGTCGGCCGTCCCGCGGGCGGTAGATGGGGATCACCTCGACCTCCCGCCCGAAGGTCTCCCCGAAGTAGGTGGCGAGGTGGCGGCCGTAGTCGGCCGAACCGGCGGCGGCGGGGATGAACCCGATCGGCCCCGGCCCCGTCTTGGCGAGCCAGGCGCGGTCGGCTCCCAGGGTCTCGTCGAAGGTGAACTCGCCGCCGCCCAGGAGCGCCAGCCACCCCTCCCCCGCCAACCGCTCAAGCGTCCCTGTCAACTCCCTACTTCCCGAGCGCCTGGGCCATGGTCTCGCCCAGGAGGGCCGGCGAGTCGACCACGTGGAGGCCGGCGGCCTTCATGGCCGCCATCTTCTCCGCCGCCGTCCCCTTGCCGCCGGCGACGATGGCACCGGCGTGGCCCATGCGGCGGCCTGGCGGGGCGGTGCGGCCGGCGATGAAGCCGACGACCGGCTTTTTGTAGTTCTCCTGGATCCAGGTCGCGGCCAGCTCCTCGGCGTTGCCGCCGATCTCGCCGATCATCACCACTCCGTCGGTGTCGGGGTCGGCGGCGAAGGCGCTCATGACGTCGATGAAGTTGGTGCCATTGACCGGATCGCCGCCGATGCCGACGCAGGTCGACTGCCCGAGGCCGAGGTTGCTGAGCTGCCAGACCGCCTCATAGGTGAGGGTGCCCGAGCGGCTGACGACGCCGATCTTCCCCGTCTTGTGGATGTGGCCGGGCATGATGCCGATCTTCGCCATGCCGGGCGAGATGACGCCCGGGCAGTTGGGGCCGATCAGGCGGGTGGGGTGCTGGGAGAGGAACTCCTTGACCTTCAGCATGTCGTCGACCGGAATGCCCTCGGTGATGCAGACGACGAGCTCGATCCCGGCCCCGGCGGCCTCCATGATGGCGTCCGCGGCGAACGGCGGCGGCACGAAGATCATCGTCGCGTTGGCGCCGGTAGCCTCCCGCGCCTCGGCGACCGAGTCGTAGACCGGGATGCCCTCGACCGTCTCCCCCCCCTTGCCGGGGGTGACGCCGCCGACCACCTGAGTGCCGTAGTCGCGGCAGCCGAGGGCGTGGAAGGTCCCCTCCTTGCCGGTGATGCCCTGCACCAGGAGGCGCGTCTCCTTGTTGACCCAGATCGCCATGACCTACCCTCCCCCTTTCACGGCCGAGACCACCTTCGAGGCCGCGTCCGCCATGTGCTCGGCGACGATGAACTGGAATGGCGCCTCGCGGAGGATGCGCCGGCCTTCGTCGACGTTGGTGCCTTCGAGGCGGACGACGACGGGCAGCTTGACGTCGCCCAGCTCCGCGATCGCCCCGACCACCCCGCGCGCGATGCGGTCGGTCCGCGCGATGCCGCCGAAGATGTTGATCAAGACGGCCTTGACGCTGGGATCGGAGACCAGGAGCTGGAAGGCGTTCTTGACCGCCTCCTGGGAGGCGCCGCCGCCGACGTCCAGGAAGTTGGCGGGCTCGCCGCCGTAGAGCTTGATGATGTCCATGGTGGCCATGGCGAGCCCGGCGCCGTTGACCATGCAGGCGATGTTGCCGTCGAGCTTGATGTAGTTCAAGTTGAACTTGCTCGCCTCGACTTCCAGGGGAGCCTCCTCCGCCAGGTCGCGCATGGCGACGATGTCCGGGTGGCGGAAGAGGGCGTTGTCGTCGAAGTTCATCTTGGCGTCGAGCGCCATGACGTCCCCGCTGCCGGTGACCATGAGCGGATTGATCTCGGCGAGCGAGGCGTCGGTCGCGAGATAAGCGGCGGAGAGGGCGGCGACCTGCTTCGCGGCCTTGGCGGCGGTGGCCCCTTTGAGCCCCAGGCCGCGGGCCACGGCGCGGGCCTCGAAGGGAAGGAGGCCGAGCTGGGGATCGAAGGCCAGCCGGAAGATCGCCTTCGGGTCCTTCTCCGCCACCTCCTCGATGTCCATGCCCCCCGCGGTCGAGGCCATGATGACCGGCTTCGCCTGGGCGCGGTCCAAGGTGATCGAGAGGTAGAGCTCCTTCGCGATGTCGGCCGTCTCCTCGATCAGGACCTTCCGGACGCGCTGCCCCTCCGGCCCGGTCTGGTGGGTGACGAGCTGCATGCCGAGGATCTGGCTCGCCAGGATTCTCGCCTCGGCGGGCGAATTGGCGAGCTTGACCCCGCCCCCCTTGCCCCGGCCGCCGGCGTGGATCTGGGCCTTGACGACAGAGCGCCCCCCCAGCTCCTCACAGATCCGGCCGGCCTCCTCCGGATCTTCCGTCACCTGCCCCTTCGGGGTGGCGACCCCATAGCGGCGCAGGATCTCCTTCGCCTGGTACTCGTGGATCTTCAATTCCCCTCCTCCTGGAGCTGGTGCGAGCTTGGATCTTCCCGAATGGGCCCTCGGTGGGATGACTGCCCGGCTCCGCCGGGGGCGGAGTGTATCAAAAGAGGAAAGCCGCCACTCCCGGCCACTCTCCGGAGGGTGGGCGGCTGCTATGCTTCTTGAAGACGGCAGGAGGAACTCCTGTGAGCGCCAGGGCGACACCCTAGATGAGGTGTATCTCAATCTCACCGAAGCCGTTGCCTGTTACCTGGACCTCTAGTGCTCTTCCGTCTGGCCCCCGTGGACCACGACGATCTGCCCGGCGAGCAGGCGCTGGCCGCCGTGGTCGTCGCGGAGGTCGATCTCCACCCGGTCTCCGAGTTGGAGGTTGTCAGGGGTGTAGCGCTTCCCCTGCGACTCGACCCCGGTGTCGTCGTCGTACTGCACCCGGACCCGGCCGGGCCGCCCCTGCCCGGGCGACGGCTCGATCTCCAGGGTGCGGGCGCTGGTGTCGACGTAACGGACCGTCCCCCGCAGGTGAACCGCGGGGCGCGAGTCGCCCCCAACTCCCGGCGGCTCCAGCACTTCCCGAGCATCCGGGCCTTCTCGGACCTCCGGAGCCGGCCGGTCCGCCGGAACCTCCCGGACCTCCGGCGCAGGGCCACCTCTCGCCTCCGAGAGCACCTCGAGCTGCTGGATCATCAGGCCCGCGTGGGTCGGCTCGACCTCGGCCCGGATGCGATCCCCCGGCCTCAGGTCCTGCGGCCGGAACCTGCGGCTCTCGTGCCCCCGGTTGCTGGGGTCGTAGTAGATGGCGAGAAGATCCGCCATCCGCTCACCCTGGGCGAGGTCGATGCGATGGTTCACCGGGTCCACCCGCTCCACGGTGCCCCGCACCTCGCGCACTCGATTCTCGTCGTCGTCCCCCGGAGCGGAACGGGAGTCGCGATCCCGATCCCGATAGCGGTCCTGGCGGTGGACATCCCTCGGGCCCGGCGCCAGACAGCCAGTCAAGAGGGCGCCGCCGGCGAGCGCGGTCAAGAGAGGGAGCGTTCGTAGCTTTCTCGGGATCATGTTAGCGCTGCCCCTCGCCGACGACGACGATCTGCCCGGCGAGCAGCCGGCCGTCGAGATCGCGGATGTCGATCTCCACCCGGTCTCCCCGCTCGAGGTTCTCGGGGCTGTAGCGGCGCCCCTGGAACTCGACGGTGGTGTCCGCGTCGTACTGCACCTGGACCACGCCGGCCCGCCGGTTGAAGCGCGAGCCGGCCCCCGGCGAGGTCTGGATCTCCAGGATGCGAGCGCGCGGGTCGACATTGCGGACCGTCCCGCGGAGGGGCTCCACGTCGCGCCGGTCCTCCGGTGCGGGCTGGTACTCCGGCGCCGGCCGATCTTCCGGTGCTCGGCGGTCCTCCGGTGCCGGGGGCTCGTAAGCCGGGCCACCGCGAACGTCGGAAAGCACCTCGATCTGCTGGACCATGAGGCCCCCGTCCGTACTCTCGACCTCGGCCCGGATCTGATCGCCGCGCTCCAGGTCCTGCGGCCGGTAGGTCCGGCCCTCGCGCTCCACCACCGTGCGGTCGTCGTAGTAGATGGCGATCTCCCTCCCGCCCTGGTCGCCGCGCGCGTCGGGTTCGCCGTTCCTCGGATCGTTACGGTCGTAGCGGTCGTCGGTCCGGCCGTCCTCGGCGACGACGATGCGCCGGTTGACGCGGTCCACGCGCTCTACGGTGCCCTGCACCTCGCGTCCGTCGTTCCGCCGATAGGCATCGCGATCTCCGTCATAGACGCCGGCCGAGATGCAACCGGTCAGCAGGGCGGCAGCAGCGAACACCATCAAGAAGCTGGCCGTTCGTAGGGTTCTCATGCTCGTACCTCCAGTCTCTACACCTTCCATAGGTGCAGGACCCGTGCCGGGCACTCCTCACCTACTGCGGCTGCTACGCGGGAGGGTCCCAGGGAAGGGGCGGCAGGCGCACCGCCGAGAGCTCGTAGCTCTCGCTCGTCTCGCGCACCGTGTCGAGGTCGCCGTAGCGCCGGCGGGCCCAGGCCTCCAGACGGTCGAGGACCTCGTCCCGCACCGGAGCGGGCAGGGGGATGCCGGCGAGGCACGACTTGTCGCGCCAGGTGGCGAGGGCGCCGGCCGGGCACTCGGCCGCCGTCCAGGTGGCGACGACCTTGGGTGGCATGGACGTGCCGCCCTGCCGGGCGAGCGCGGCAGCCAGGAGATGTTGCGCCGCCTCGCCGCTCACGCTCTCGATCCCGCTCTCGCCGAGGAGGCGGTGGAGGGCCCGTCGCAGGGTCGCGCGGACGCTCGACGCCTCCCGGCGCACCCGCCCCAGGATCACCCAGGCGCCGTCCGGGTGGGCCGCGCGCATGGCCTCGGCCACGAGGGGCTCGAAACGCAGGAGGTGCGCCGCCCGGGAGAGGAAGAAGATCCGCACGGAACCGGCCCGCACCGGCCAGGGGCGGTCGGCGTCGGCGCGGACGCGCCAGGCGCTCGCCCCCACCCGGCCCAGCCGGCGGTGGAAGCGCAGGAGCGTCGAGAGGGAGAGGTCGAGACCGAGATAGCGCAGGCCGGGGATGCGGGCGACGCAGGCGCCGATCTCCCCCGTGCCCACGCCCACGTCGAGCAGCACCCCCGGCGGGCTCGGGGCCAGTCCGAGGATGGCCGCCGCGATCCGCTCCACCGCGGCGAGCGGCAGGCCGCCACGGGGATCGAAGCTCTCCGCCGGGCGGTCCTGGCCGAGGCGCGTCCGGCTGGAAGTGCGTAGATCGTGGGACATGGGCACCGATGCGATCCCTCCGGGTGCAGCCATCCAGTTGCACGGAGCCAGCGGGGCACGACTAAGGTTTTGAGGATTGTATCACGCCTCACCCCGCCACCACCCGCCAGCTATGGGTCTTCGCCACGAGCCAGACGGGGGTGCCGGTCCGAAGCTCGAGCTCGGCGACGGCGGCGGGGGTCAGGTGGGCGAGCCAGGGGCCGACCCGGACATAGACCGAGGTGCCGGCCGCGATCAGCTCGTCGACCCGGCCGGCCACGGCGTTGCGGGCCGAGAGACCCTGCGGCGGGACGGTGGCGAGGAGGAGATCCTCGGCGTCCAGAGTGAGGAAGAGCCGGGCGCCCGGTTCGAGGTCGGGGGTGTAGGGGATGGTCACCGCCTCTCCCCCTTCCAGGTGGACCTCGCTCGTGCCGCCTGCCGGGACGTGGCGAACGAGCCGGGCCGCCGCGACGTTCTCCCAGCGGCCGCCGCCGTCCAGGCCCAGCCGCTCGGGCGCCCGCAGCACCTCCCGCGCCGGCCCTACCGCCGCCACCCGCCCGGCCGTCAAGAGGACGACCTCGGAGGCCAGGGCCAGGGCCTCGCGCTGATCGTGGGTGACGACCAAGAGGGGGACCCCGGAGCCGCCCGACCCGGCGCCGAGTGTCTCCCGTACCTTGAGGATGCCGGCGAGGGCCTTTCGCGCGCGCAAGGGATCGAGACCGGCCGTCGGCTCGTCCAGAAGGAGGAGCCGGGGCCGGGCGAGGAGGGCACGGGCGAGCGCCACCCGCCGCCGCTCGCCGCCCGAGAGGTGGCGCGGGTAGCGCTCCAGGAGGGGTGCCAAGTCGAGAGCGGCGGCCAGGGCGTCGAAGCCCTCGTCCCGGCGGCTGGGGCCGCCGCGGGGCGGGCGGCCGAAGTCCAGGTTCTTCCGGACCGAGAGGTGAGGGAAGAGCGCTCCGTCCTGGGGGACGTAGCCCAGGTGCCGGCGCTCGGGCGGCAGGAAGATTCCGGCCGCGCTGTCCTGCAGCACCTCTCCGGCGACGACCACCCGGCCGCGGGCGCGGCGCAGGCCGGCGATCGCCTCGAGGAGGCTGGTCTTCCCCGCCCCCGAGGGCCCGAGCACCGCCGCGGTCTCGCCGAGCCGGACCGCCACCGCCAGGGCGAAGCCGCCCTGGGCGAGAGTGAGGTCGATCTCGATATAGGGATGCATGGGGGGATGCACGAAGGTGTGCCTAGCGCGAGAGGGTTCGGTCCCGCCGCCGCACGAGGAGCTCGGAGAGGGCGACGGCGACGGTGGCGAGCAGGGCGGAGACGGCGGCCAGGGTCAGCGCCTCGCGATCCCTCCCGACTTGGACCCGCTGGAAGAGGGCGAGGGCCAGGGTCTGGGTACGGCCGGGAATGTTGCCGGCGACTAATATGGTGGCGCCGAACTCGCCCAGAGCGCGGGCGAAGGCGAGGACGGCGCCGGCCGTCACCCCTCGCCAGGCGAGCGGAAGTTCGACCTCCAAGAAGGCGCGGAGCGGGCCACGCCCGAGGGTGCGCGCCACGGCCGGCAGGCGCGGGTCGACCTCCTCCAGGCTGGAGCGCGCGCTGCGCACGAAGAGCGGAAAGGCGACGACGGCGGAGGCCAGCACGACGCCCTTCCAGGTGAAGGCGACCTCGAAGCCGAAGTACTCCCAGAGCGGCCGGCCGAGGGGCCCCGTACGGCCGAAGAGGAGGAGGAGTGCCAGGCCCACCGCCGTAGGGGGCAGGACGAGAGGGAGCGACACCAGAGTCTCGGCCAGGGTCCGCAAGCGGAAGCCTGGGCGCGACAGGGCCCCGGCGACGACCAGGCCGGGAGGCACGAGGAGCGCCGTGGCGCCCGCGGCCACGGCGATCGTGAAGAGGACGAGGCCACCCAGGCCGTCCATGCCGCCGCCATAGCCTCCAAAGCCGCCAAAGTCGCCGGTG
The DNA here is from genome assembly GCA_034666805.1 of Acidobacteriota bacterium. Taxonomy (GTDB): domain Bacteria; phylum Acidobacteriota; class Thermoanaerobaculia; order Multivoradales; family UBA5704; genus DASQPA01. Next base: position 2,920 of record JAXDLD010000598.1, on the reverse strand, counting down.
AGGAGGGCCGAGAGCACGCGGGCATCATATGGGAGACGCTCGCGGGCTCGGCACGGCTTCTTCCCTTACGGCACCTTCAACACCAGGATCGTCTGGTCGTCCTCGCGGGGATGGTGCCCCGTGAACCTCTGGATGTCCTCGAGCACCCCGTCGCGCACCGCCTCGACCGCCTGCCCGGCGTGACTCGCGAGGCTCCGCTCCAGGCGCTCGAAGCCGAACTCGTCGCCGTGCTCGGTCCGCGCCTCGACCAGGCCGTCGCTGAAGAGGAAGAGGATGTCCCCCGGGTTCATGCGGGCGCTCCGCGGTTGGACGGCGAGCTCGCCGCGGACGCCGAGGGGGTAGGCGATCGACTCCAGGGCGTGGACCCCGCCCTGGGGCGAGACCACGTAGGGGAAGAGGTGACCGGCGCTCGCGTAGAGCAGCTCGCCGCTCTTGGGGTTCAAGAGGGCGTAGGAGAGAGTCGTCAGCAGGCGCTTCCTCGCCGTCTGGTAGACCATCCGGTTCAAAGTGGCGAAGACCGCCGCCACCTCGGGATTGAAGGTGACCTGGACGGCCAGGGCCGACTTGGCCATCGACATCACGAGGCCGGAAGAGACGCCGTGCCCGGCCACGTCCCCCACCGCCACCGCGAGGCGCCCGTCCTCCAGAGCCAGCACGTCGTAGAAATCCCCTCCCACCTCGGTCGCGGGGAGATAGGCGTGGGCGAGGTCCACTCCGTTCAAGCGCGGCGGCAGGTTGGGGAGGATCGAGCTCTGGATGCCGCGGGCGGTCTCGAGCTCCACCCGCTGGCGCTCGCGCTCGGCGATCCGGCGGACGTGCGGCGGGATGTCCTCGTAGCGGTAGACGAACTCGCGCTGGCTCCCCAGGCAGCGCAGGCTGACGAGGAGCGGGGTCAGGGCCACGGCGAGGGCGAGCCAGCCCTGGACGGCGAGGATGGGAGCGGCCGCCGTCAGCAGCGGATGGACCTCGATCAGCACCATCGCCAGGAACGCGGCCAGGAGGACGGCCAGGAGGTCGTGGCGCAGGAAGAGGAAGACCAGCGACCCGGCGCAGAGGAGGGCGGTCACGAACCCCCAGAGGATCGGCATGGGGAGGCTCGAGTTGAAGAGGAGGACCGCCCCCGGGGGAATCGCGGCGAGCGCACCCCATCCCTTCCCCCACCGGCGCACGGCCACCGGCAAGAGGCAGAGCGTCAAGGCGAGGAGCATCGGTAGCAGGACGGAGAGCGTACCGGCGAGGATCTGGAGCCCTGGCCAGACGCTGCTCGCCACGTTCGAGAGGAGCATGGTGGTGAAAGGCCAGGCGCCGACGCCATGGAGCGGCAGGTAGGCGAGGGTGAGCCCACCGGCCAGGGCGAAACCCGCGGCCGAGCCCACGAGCGACGAGCGCGCGACCGTGGCGTTGCTCCATTCGCCCTGGAAGAGGGCGTCGAAGGCGGCGAGCTTCCACCCCCAGCGCTCACGGCAGATCGACTCCCCCACCGACCAGGCGAAGAAGGCGAGGATGGCCGTGGGGAGAATGCTGAAGATCGCGATGAACATGGCGGCGAGCCAGGTCGTCTGCTGCCGGGTGGCGAAGCCGACCCCCGTTCCCTGCGAGTTGGCGCGGACCGAGAGGAGCACGACCACGAGGCCCAGGGCCAGCACGAGGAGGAAGACCTGAACGCCGCGCCGCACCCCGATCTCCCCCTCGTGGTAGCGGCGGAGGAAGGGGATGGCGAGGAGGAAGAGGGCGAGGAAGACCGCCACGAGACCGCCGATACCCGCGAAGAGATCCTGCTGGAAGACGCGCTGGAGGGCGCGTTCCTCCGGGTCCTCGTAGTAGTCCGAGAAGCCGGCCAGGCGGTCGCCGGCGAACTTCACATAGAAGCCGTAGGCCACCCCCGGCGCGCCTGGGATCGAACGGCGGTCGCGGTAGCGCACGGTCAGGTCGGTGCGCTTGGCGAGCTGCTGGCTCCGGATCTCGGGCTCGCGGAAGCGGGCGAGGTCGAACCCCTGGCGGACGAGGAAAGCGTCGGCCCGGACCCGCGCCTCCGGCGACGAGAGGGGCTGGCCGGGGGCCTCCGGATCGAGGCGCAGGAGGAGCGAGGTCACCTCGCCGCCCAAGGTGACCTCGACCTCGTAGGTCCAACCGTCCGGCAGCGCCTCCGCCGGGTAGAGCAGCACCTGCCAGACCAGAGTGTGCGCGGGGAGGCCCGTCGCCGCCACCCGCGGCCTCCCCTCCCGCGGCAGCGCGAGCGCGAGCCGGCGCTCGAGGAGGGCGCTCGAGGCCAGGCGCGCCACGATGTAAGGGTCCTTGACCGGCTCGCCCAGATCCTTGAGGCGCGAGAGGGCGATGGCGACCGCCTCCCCCCGGGTCACCTTCCAGCCCCGCGGCGCGAAGGGATACGCGCGCGGATAGGCCCAGGCGAAGAGCGCGGCGCCCAAGACGCCGAACAGGATCCAGCCGATGAGAGAGGGTGCGTTTCGCATCTATACACGCTACGAGAGGAGAGACCGCCGGGTTGCGCCTCGGGACGGAAGCTTCGAACGCCCCCCTCCTGGCCCGGAGGGGGGCCCCGCCTACACCTTGAGGCTCTTGACCAGCTCCTTGACCGCATCGACCGACTTGTTGAGCTCGGCCTTCTCCTCCGCCGTCAGGCGGAGCTGGATGACCTCTTCCATGCCGCGCCGGCCGAGCTTGACCGGCACCCCCACGAAGAGGTCGTCGATGCCGTACTCGCCTTCGAGCAGCACGGCGCAGGGGAGGATCTTCTTCTTGTCATGGAGGATCGCCGCCACCATGTCGAGCACCGCGGCCGAAGGGGCGTAGTAGGCCGAGCCCTGCTTGTAGTAGTTGACGATCTCGGCGCCGCCGTTCCTCGTTCTCTGGTTGATCTCCTCGATCTTGTCGGCGGGGAGGAGCTGCGGCAGGGGGACGC
>JAXDLD010000597.1:0-10810 GCA_034666805.1 Acidobacteriota bacterium | reverse complement strand
GATCCCCGAGCAGAAGGAGCTGCTGCGCTATCTCGACCGGCGCGCGAGCGACGACGCCCTGCCCTTCGATCCGGCGTCCTGCGCGCTGCCCCCCTATGTCCTCGAGTACCTCGAGGATTTCAACGTCCTCGCCCAGCACCTGCACCGGCTGGCGCCTCCCGAGGCCGGGAGCTAGGCTTGCCGGCCGCCCCCGCCGCCCTCTTCGTGCTCGGCGCCGACCGGAGCGGCACGTCGCTCGTCGCCGAGCTCGCCGTGCGCTGGGGGGTGAACCCCGGCGACCCCGCCCTGCTCGGGACGGCGGACGGCGCCAACCCGCGGGGCTACTTCGAGCACGCTCCGCTGCAGGAGCTGCTGCGGGACCTCGCCCTGGCGGCCGAGACCTCCCCCTGGGACCCGGCCTTTCCGGCCCGGGTGGCGGAGCTCGCCCAGGACCCGGCCTGGCGCGAGCGCGCCCAGGCGCTCGCCGCGAGCCTGTCGGCCGGCGGCCGCCCCTGGCTCTTGAAGGAGCCCCTTCTCGGGCTCTATCTCGGCTTCTGGGAGCGCATCCTGCCCCGCCCGCCCATCTGTCTCGTCACCGTCCGCAACCCGCACGACGCGGCGCGCTCCTTCGTCCGCGCCAGCTTCCCGGCGGAGCTCTCCGGCCGGCTCCGGCTGATCACCTATTTCGTCCTCCGCTGGCAGGTCCTCTTCCGGGCCATCCTGCCGGCGCTCGCGGGCAACCCCGACCACCTCGTCCTCACCTACGAGGGCCTCCTCAAGTCCCCGGTCGAGCAGCTGGGCCGGCTCTCCCGCTTCCTCGACCTCCGGCTCGGGGGCGGCGGAGCCGACGGGCTGGAGCAAATGTTCGAGGCGATCGACCCCGGCCTCTGGCACCAGAAGTCGGAGACCTCCTTCTTCGACCTCGAGCAGGTCCTGGCGCCGCAGAAGGACCTCCTGCGCCACCTGGAGCGGCGGGCCGCCAGCGGTCCCGAGCCCTTCGTCGCCGAGGACTATCCCCTCCCCCCCTATCACCGCGAATGGCTGGACAACTTCGATACCCTGCGCCAGTTCCTCGCCAGCGCCGACCCCGCCTGCCGGCTCTCCGCCCGGGACCTCCGCCGGCTCCCCTGGCGCGCCAGCGCGCCGAGCGATGAGGCCGAAGGCAAGGTTCCGACAGGGTTGTAGAGATCCTTGGAAATGTTAGTATTCGCCCGCCTCTGAACGAGGCGCGGCCCCCGGGCCGCAACCTGAAACGGGAGAGCCTCACGTTGGTTTCCAGACCGATCCTCGTGCTCGGCGCCGAGCGCAGCGGCGTGACCCTGGTGTCCACCCTGGTCACCCTCTGGGGCGCCCAGGCCGCCCCCGCGCCGAGCGCCCTCAACGCGGAGATCCTCGCCGCGGCCGGCGGCGGCCTCTGGAGCCCGGCCCTGGCGGACCGCCTCGCCGCTCTCGCCGCGGAACCCGCCTGGCGGGAGAGGGCCCGGGCGCTGATCGCCTCCCTGGGCGGCGAGGCGGGTCCCTGGCTGTGGACGGCTCCCTTCCCCCCCCAGCTCGTGCCTTTCTGGGAGAAATTCATCCCCGACCCGGTCGTCGTCGCCGTCGTCCGCAACCCCCTGGACAGCACGCGCTCCTTCGCCCGCGCCCGGCTGCCGGAGAAGCTCGCCCGCATGATCCGGCTGACGTCCTACTTCACCTTCCGCTGGCAGGCCGCGAACCTGACCCTCCTGGAGCTCGCCCAGCGCCACCCCGACCACCTCTTCGTCGATTACGAGAAGATCCTCCAATCGCCGGTCGAGCAGGTCCGGCGGCTCGGCCGCTTCCTCGACGTCACGACCGGGGCGGCGGAGAGCTGCGACGAGCGCCTCCTGCCCATGCTCGAGGCGGTCGAGCCCGGTCTCTGGCACTGCCGGACCGGCCCCCAGTTCTTCGAGCTCAAGCAGGTGCTCGAGGAGCAGAAGGAGCTGTTCCACTATCTCAAGCGGCGGGCGGCCCATGCCGGCGAGCCCGCCGAGCCCTTCGACCCGGCGCGCTTCCCCATTCCCTACTACGCCTGGGAGTACCTCCAGAACTTCGAGGTCTACTTCACGGAGAAGGAGGGCGCCGTTGCCGCCGGGTGAGCCGTCCCCGGCTCTCCCCTGCCGCGGGATCTTCGTGCTGGGAGTCGACAGAAGCGGCACCTCGCTCCTCTCCGACCTCGTCTGCCGCTGGGGGGCCTACCCCGGCGAGGCCGACGTGCTGGGCGAGACCGACAGCTACAACCCCCAGGGTTACTTCGAGTACTCGCCGATGCAGAAGCTGCTGAGCGACCTGACGCTCAGCACCGGAGTGCTGGAGTGGGATCCCCGCTTCCACAGCCTCCTCAAGCTGCGGGCGCACGACCCCAACTTCCGCCGTCAAGCCCTCGCCCTCGTCGCCGGCATGGAGAAGGAGGGTGGGCCGTGGCTCTGGAAGGAGCCCTTCCTCTGCCTCCACATGCCGTTCTGGGAGCAGGTGATCCCCGCCCCGGTGTGCGTGATGACGGTGCGCAATCCCCAGGACTCCGCCCTCTCCTTCACCCGCATGAATCTCCGCTCCCTGGCCGACCGGATCAGCCTGACCTCCTACTTTTCCCTCCGCTGGCAGAAGTTCATGCTGGCGGTGCTCGAATACTTCGAGAGCAATCCGGAGCACCTGGTCGTCCAGTATGAGGAGCTGCTGCGCGACCCGGCCGGACAGGTGCGGCGGCTCTGCCGTTTCCTCGACCAGCGCTTCGGCCAGGTTGGGGGCGAGGAGGAGCGCGCGGCGGCGATGCTCGCCGCGATCGATCCCAAGCTGTGGCGCAACCGGGCCGCAAGCTCGTTTTTCGAGATTCCGGAGGCCACCGAGGCGCAGAAGGAGCTCCTCCGCTATCTCCACCTGCGGGCCGCCGACGTGCGCCCGCCGTTCGACCCCGAGCGCTACCCGTTCCCGCCCCACTATCAGGAGTACCTCGAGAACTTCCTGCTGCTGTCCACGAAAATTTCCATGTCGGCCAAGTAGGCCCGGGCCTGCATGGACCGACCCTGGAGGACGACTTCACCGATGAACACCTCTTTAGCCGTCGTCGTCGCCGTAGCTCTCGGCCTCACTCTCGGCTTTTTCGCTCTCCACGCCGCCACCGCGCCGCCCGTCCCCCAGCTGCCGGACACCGTCGCCGGCCGGCGGATCACCGCCTTCCTCGCCGCCTTCAACAGCGGCCAGGAGACGGAGCTGCGCCAGCTCCTGAGCTCCCAGTACGACCCGGCGGCCCTCCAGGCGACCCCGATCGAGACCCGGGTCCATACCCTGAAGCAGTTCGCGGCCGATGCCGGCAAGCTCACGGTGGCCGCCGTCAACCCCGTCAACGACCATGAGATCGCCGTCGTCGTCACCGGGTCCAAGGCCAAGGCCCGCTTCGAGATGACCTTCCTCTTCACGCCGGACGCGGAGCACCGCCTGCAGGGCGCCAGAATCCGGCCGCTCGACGAGGACGAGGAGGCGCCGGAGCCCGAGGTGGCGGGAAAACCGCTCACCGTCGACGGCGCCCGCCAGGCGATCGAGACCGACCTCGCCGGGCTCGTCCAGGCCGACCGCTTCTCCGGCGTGGTGCGGGTCTCCTGGCACGGCGCGCTCCTCTTCGAGCACGCCTACGGGCTCGCCGACCGCGAGCACAAGCTGCCCAACACTTTAGACACCAAGTTCAACCTGGGCTCGATCAACAAGGTTTTCACCAAGCTCGCGATCGCCCAGCTCGCCGAGCGCGGCAAGCTCTCGCTCTCCGACCCCCTGATCCGCTACCTGCCGGACTACCCCAACCCCGAGGTGGCGAAGAAAATCACCTTGGAGCAGCTCGCCAGCCACACCTCGGGCCTGGGCGACATCTTCACCGAACGCTTCCCTTCGCTCCGCGACAAGCTGACGTCGCTCCCGGCCTACCTGCCCCTCTTCGCCGACAAGCCGCTCGAGTTCGAGCCCGGGGCGAGGTCCAGCTACTCGAATGCCGGCTACGTCGTCCTCGGGCTGGTGATCGAACGGGTCTCCGGGGTCGACTACTACACCTACGTGCGGCAGAACGTCTTCACGCCGGCGGGGATGAAGGACACCGACTCCTACGCCTTAGCCGAGGCGACCCCGAACCGGGCCATCGGCTACACCTCGGGCGACTCCGACCGTCCGAAGGCCGGGGCGCGCCGGCCGAACCAGGACCGGCTGCCCGCCCGCGGGAGCTCGGCGGGAGGGGGCTACTCGACGGCCGGCGATCTCGCGCGCTTCGCCAAGGCGCTGTCCGAGGACCGGCTGGTGGGCCCCGCCTGGACCCGCTGGGTGGTCGGCGGCCCGCTGCCCAAGGCCGGCGCCGCCGCCCCCGCCCCCACCAAAGACGCGCTGCCGCCCATCGACATCGGCGCCGCCGGCGGCAGCCCCGGCCTCAACGCCGTGCTGGAGATCGAGGGCGGCGGCGAGAAGTGGACGGTCGTGGTGCTCTCGAACTACGACCCGCCGAGCGCCCAGAAGGTGTCGCGCCGCATCCTCACCATCCTCGGCCGGATCCACTAGACTCGGGCGCCATGAAACCCTCGCCGATCCTCCGCTGCGCCACCCTCATCGCCCTCGCCGCCCTTGTCCCGTCGCCGTTCCCGGCCTTCGCCGCGGACGCCGCCCCGGCGGCCGAGTCCGGCCGCCTCCACGACCTCTTCGCCCGCGAGTGGGAGGCGCGCTTGAAGGCCGACCCCCTGCAGGCGACGGCGGTGGGGCGGCACGAGTACGACGCCCTCCTGCCCGACGCCACGGTGGCGAGCTTCGAGCGCCAGGTGGCGGAGGCCCGCGGCTTCCTCCAGGAGCTCGGCGCGATCGACCGCGGGAAGCTCGCCCCCGCCGACCTGGTCAACGCCGACATCTGGAAGCGCCAGGTGGAAAACGGCATCGCCGACTTCAAGCTCGGCCTCTACCAGATGCCGTTCAACGCCGACTCCGGCTTCCACAGCGAATTCGCCCAGCTCTCCCACCTGATGCCGTTCGCCACCGCCCGGGACTACGAGAATTACATCGCTCGTCTCCGCGCCTGGCCGCGCTACGTCGACCAGCAGATCGCCCTCATGAGATTGGGGATCGCCCGCGGCTTCACCGTCCCCAAGGCGGTCCTCGCCGGCTACGAGGGGACGATCACCGCCTATATCGTGGACGATCCGGCGAAGAGCGACTTCTACGCCCCCTTCAGCCACTTCCCCGCCACCCTGCCGGAGGCCGACCGGCAGCGGCTGACCGCGGAGTGGAAAAAGGCGATCCAGGAGGGCATCGTCCCCGGCTACAAGAAGTTCCTCGACTTCTACCGCGCCGAGTACCTGCCCCATGCGCGGGCGACGATCGGCGCCTACGACCTGCCGGACGGCAAGGCCTTCTACGCCCACCAGATCGAGAGCTTCACCACCTTGACCCTCTCCCCCGAGGAGATCCACAAGATCGGCCTCTCCGAAGTCGAGCGGATCACCCGGGAGATGCATGCGGTCATCGAGAAGGTGGGTTTCCAGGGCGACTTCCCGGCGTTCCTCAAGTTCCTCCGCACCGATCCGCGCTTCTACGCCAAGACCCCGCAGGAGCTTCTGGAGCGCGCCTCTTTCGTCGCCAAGCGGATGGACGGCAAGCTCCCTTCTCTTTTCAAAACCCTGCCGCGGCTCCCCTACACCGTGGCGCCGGTGCCGGACGCCATCGCCCCCAAGTACACGGGCGGCCGCTACGTCGAGTCGCCGGTGGGGAGCACCCAGCCGGGGACCTACTGGGTGAACACCTACGCCCTCCCCAGCCGGCCGTTCTTCAACCTGGAGGCCCTGACCTACCACGAGGCGGTGCCGGGCCATCACCTGCAGATCGCGCGGAGCCAGGAGCTCGGCGACCTCCCGCCCTTCCGCCGCTACTCCTACATCTCGGCCTTCGGCGAGGGCTGGGGGCTCTACTCCGAGTGGCTGGGCCTGGAGGCCGGCTTCTACACCGACCCCTACAGCAACTTCGGCCGCCTCTCCTACGAGATCTGGCGCGCCTGCCGGCTGGTGGTCGACACCGGCATCCACTCCATGGGCTGGACCCGGCAGCAGGCGATCGACTACATGGCGACCCACACCGCCCTCCCCCTCCACGAGGTCGAGACTGAGACCGACCGCTACATCTCCTGGCCGGGCCAGGCCCTCGCCTACAAGCTGGGCGAGCTGAAAATCAAGGAGCTGCGCAAGCGGGCCGAGCAGGCCCTGGGGCAGGGCTTCGACGTCCGCGAGTTCCACGACGTGGTGCTGGGGAGCGGCTCGGTGCCGCTCACGGTGTTGGAATCGAACGTGGAGCGGTGGATCGGGGAGGAGCGGGGGAAGGGGGCGCGGAAGGCGGGGTAGGACCCTCACCCCCGGCCCCTCTCCCAGCCCGCCCTTCCCGACCGCCCGGGAGAGGGGAGAGAGGCGCGTAGGAGAGCCCCCACCCCTGGCGTTGTTTTCACTCCTGAGGTACAATCTTATCGCCATGTTTGAAGCGGAGATCGAAGCGCAGATCGAGCGGCTCACCCAGCTCCTGGACGAGGCGGCCTACCGGACCCGGCGTTCGCGGCGGAGCCTGGAGCGGCAGTTGGGGCTCGCCCACGGCTACCTCGGCAATCTCTTCCGCGGGAAGACGGAGCTCAAGGTCTACCACATCCTCCTGATCTCGAAGCTCCTCGACCTCGACCCCGTGGACCTCCTCCGCCAGGCTTTGGGCCGCGAGGGCGGCGAGGCCGCCGGGCCCCCGCCGGGCGCCGCGAACGTAGCGGCCGCGCCGCCGCCGCCCGCGCCGGACCCGGAGGGCAAAGAGGGGGCCGAGCCCTCGCCCGCCCTGGACCTCGACCGGCTGCAGGACCTGATCCGCCAGACCTTCCGCGACGAGGTGCGCAAGCTCGGCGACAACCTCGCCAGGATCGGCGTCGAGGGCGGGGTAGGGGGCGGGGAGAGCTAGGAGCCTGCGGCGCCCGACCTCGCCGGCTCCTCCGGCCCGTGGAGGCCGAAGCGTTCCATCTGGGTGAGGATCTGGCCGACCCGCTGGATCAGGCCGAGGCTCAACGTCTGCTGCCGGTAGGCGTCGCTCAGGAGGAGGAGAGCGGCAAAGGCTTCGCGCGCGATCCCCCGCGCCCGGAAGGCGGCGAGCATCTCCTCGACGAGCGGCGGAATCCGGCCGCTCCGCCCCTGGCGGAACCAGACCGCGGCGAGGTCGAGCCCGGCGAGGGCGGCATGGTATGTGAGCCCATCCTCCGCCATCCCAACGCGAACCGCGACGAATGCCGGTTCGGCCCGCGAGAGATCTCCACGACCGGCAGCGATCCGGCCTTCGAGCCAGCGCAGCTTCAGGAAGTCCATCTTCCCGCCATGCTCCTTGTAGAGCCAACGCAACTCGCCGATCAGAGCGCGAGCGAAGGCATTTTCACCGAGATCCACCTTGAACCAGAGGAAGGCGTGGATCGCCTGGGCGAGGAGGGCCGGCTCACGGCGGCGATCGATCAGGAGAAGCCCGCGGCTGAGCAGGCGGAGGGCCTCCTCGGGCTCGCCGGCGTAGCCGGTATAGATACCCTTGCTGATGAGAGTCCGGCCGGCACGGTGGCGGTCTCCGTGGTCGACATAGAGGTTATAGGCGGTATCGAGGAGTTGGAATGCCTCGGTGAAGCGCCGCTGGTGACAGCGCAGCGAAGCGGTGAGATCCGCGATCGAGGCCGCGAGGAGTGGGTCGCCAGTTCCGGTCTCGCTGTGATGACTGGCCTGGGTGAGGGACTGCTCCGCCTGCGCGAGGTCGTCGGCGATCCGGTAGGCGTTTCCCAACTCGGCGCAGGAGCGTGCCCGCATATCCGCTACCTGCTGCGCTCCGTAGATGCCGGCGTCGAGGTTCTCGGCCGCCAGTTTCGCCAGCTGCGCGTACTGCACCGTGGCGGCAACGTTCTCGTGCCGCTTGGCGCAACTGCACGCCAGAAGCTCCTCGACCAGCCCGAGGGTCCAGAACTCCGGCCCATGATGCAGGGGCAGCCCACCGTCCGCCGTCTGCTGGGCGAGGATCATGGCGATCTTCTCGCGCCCTTCCTCCCGTTCCCGTTCGAGGGTCGAGCGCCATTGCCGCGCCGCGGCCTCGGCGCGGGCGAAAGCGCCGTCATAGGTGCGGGGCGAGAAATCGGCCGTCCGCTCGCCTGACGGCGGGCAGCCCTTCTCCAGGTACCGAGGCAGGTCGGTGGCGGCCAACGGCGCGAGCACCTGGCGGCAGGGCTGGCAGCCGGCGATGAGGTGTTGGACCACGGCCGGCAGCTCCGCTTTCGGCAGAGTGCCGAGCAGGAAACGCTCCAAGGTCGTCCGCGTCGGATGATGGCGCAAGGATCCTCCCGTACTGCCGGTTGTCAGGACGTCGAGTCGCTGAATTGTCGCAGAAATTGCACCGGCCCGCTAGGGAGCAGAGGCGGCCCAGCCGGGCCGCCCCTGCCTCAGGCCCGCTTCAGTGCCCGCACTTCCCATTCGGGTCGACGCATCCACCGGCATCCCCAAGGGTGACTGGATGCGGTTCCCCGCCAGGAGACCGCTGGAGGGCCTGTTCGCACCTCCCATTCGGATCGACGCAGCCCCCTGCCTCGCCGACCAGAATCGTCCACCACCCCCAGGCCTGCCCCCAGAGGCTCGCGACGGGGGCGGGCTTGGGGCGCGGCGCCCGCCGGGCGCCGGCCGCCGCGGCCGGGCGGGCGAGGGGGAGCGCCAGCGCCCCGACGAGGGCCAGCGCGGCCATGCACTTCCGTAGATTCCTGCGCGACATAACCATTCTCCTTCCGCGGGGCTCGTCCGGGACCGCCATGGCCCCGGCGCCCGCGGCGCAACGTCGCTGCGTTGCCGTCCTACCTCCGTAGTGTGGCAAGAGGGGGCCGAAAGGTCCCGCGCCCGTTCTCTTCGCCAGCAACAAAACCCGCAGCAGGGAAAAGCCACCAACCGAAGCGTAACAGGCTCCATAGAAACTTTTCGTCTCCGCAGGCTCCAAAATGGAGTATACTGATTCCCAGTTCGAGGGAAACAAGTCCATGACAATCTTCCTGGCTCCAGCAGGTATTGACATTTCTTGCTCTATTGGCGTTCAATACGCGCCAACACAGCAACGGAAGCGCCAATTTCTGTCCAGGGGGATCGACACGATGACGAAGCCGCACGAAAGCACCTCGTTTGCCACCCGCCTCGCGCGATTCCGCGAGGCGCGCCGGCTCAGCCAAAAGCAGTTGGCCGCCCGGATCGGCTGTGAGCCGATCCTGATCAGCCGGTACGAAAGCGGGCGGCAGGTGCCGCGGACGCCCGAGATGTACCTCCAGCTGAGCGCGGCGCTCACCGTGAGCCCCGTCGAGCTGCTCGGGGCACTGCCGGGGAACGGAGCGTTCGAGGACCCACGGCTCGTGGTGCGGGTGCGCGAGCTCTCCGGCCGGCTCGCGCCGGACCAGGTCCCCGCTCTCCTCGCGCTCCTCGACGCGGCGCTGGCCCTCGCGGAGGGGGAGCCGGAGGGGGAGCTGCCCGCTCCCGACCCGGGAGGTGCGGCGTGAGCCACCCCGGCCACCCGGACACGGCCGCGACCTCCCGCCTGCTCGCGGCCTTGGGGCGCGACCTCGCGACCTTTAAGCACCTCCTCGACTGCCAGCTCTGCCGGGTGGAGGAGTGCTATGCTTTACCGATGAGGCCGACGGAACTCGTGCTGGACGAGGAGCTTCTGGAGGAGGTCACGAAGATCAGCGGGGAGACCTCGAGCTCCAAGGCGGTAACGCGCGCCTTGGAGGAATTCGTGCATCGGCACCGGAGAGCGAGGATCCTCGATCTCGCCGGCACCGGGCTCTGGGAGGGAGATCTCGCGGAGATGCGAGAGGATGCCCCCTCGCCAGCCAGATCTCGTGCTGCTGGTTGATACTTCCCTGTGGATCGAGGTCTTCCGCAAGCCGAGCCGCCTCGACTTGACGAGTATCGCCGACCTCGAAGACATCGCTACCTGTTTGCCAGTTCTGCAAGAGGTTCTTCAGGGCTTTCGGGAAGACCAGGCATTCCGCGTCGCTCGCGAGGCGATATTGGCCTTCCCGATGGTGGAGTCTCCTCTCTCGCAGGATGTCTTCGAGGACGCTGCCCAGCTCTATCGAATGGCGCGGCGCAATGGGCTCACAATCCGGTCGAGCACCGATTGCCTGATAGCGGTCTGCGCTCTCCGCCATGGGTTTACGGTCCTCCACCACGACCGCGACTTTCCGCTTTTAGCTCGGGTCTCGCCCTTGCTGGAGCGCGACCCTATCTCGTCGGCGAGCTCGAGCGGGCCGACGCAGGCATCGTAACGCTCCGTACAAAAAAACGGGGGGCCTTGCGGGCCCCCGGTCGTTCCAGCGTGGATTACAGAACCGCGGCTACTTGCCGCCGCCCGTCGGCGTTCCAGGCGTCGCCGGCACCGCGGGGGTGGTCCCATGAGGAGCCGGGGCCGGCTTGCCGGCCGTTCCGGTGGCGGCCGGCGGGGTGGCGCTCTTGCGCTTGCGGACCGTGGGAATCGGCTTGAAGCCGTACTTGCTCAGGGCGACGTCGGTGAAACCGAGCTTCCCCTTGAGGGTCGAGCCCAGCCGGGAGCGGATCCTGTCGCCCGCGACCAACAACTTCTGGAGCTGGCTATTGGATTTACGCGCCTGGCTGCGCAGGTCCTCCTGCTGGGTCTCCAGGGCGCGAGCCTGGGCCAGCATCTCTTCCAACGCCTTCAAGTCGTCCACCACGTGCGGCATCTCGGGCAGGCTCGGCTTCAGGTTGGTGACCAGCACGTCCCAGCGGGTGGTCCGGTCGGCGGATGATCTTCCTCTCAC
>JAXDLD010000596.1:0-3216 GCA_034666805.1 Acidobacteriota bacterium | reverse complement strand
CCCAGGATGTTCATGTGGAGCTTGGGAGCGAGCATGATGACGGCCAAGAGCGCGACGATGCCGATGCCGACGAGCTTGAGCGACAGATCCTGGTCGGTGCGCGGCGTGGCGGTCCCGGCATTCCCCTGCCGGCCCCGGAAATCGGCCAGCCCCCCTTTGAGACCATGCCAGATCGTCGGCAGCGAGCGGAAGAGGCTGATGATGCCGCCCGCCGCCACCGCCCCGGCGCCGATGTAGAGGACATAGGCGCCGCGGATCTGGTTGGGGTCCATCTCGCGGATGGGGATCAGGCCCGGGGCGAGCGGCCCGGCCATCCCCTCGCCGAAGAACTTGATGGCGGGGATGAGCACGAGGTAGGCGAGGACGCCGCCCGCGCACATGATCGAGGCGATGCGCGGGCCGATGATGTAGCCGACCCCCAGAAGCTCGGGGGAGATCTCGGCCGAGATCGAGCCCGCTTTGAAGGGGGCGCCGAAGACCTTCTCCGGGACATCTTTCCAGGTCTTGAAGGCGTTCATCGCCGTCTTGTAGAGGAGACCGATGCCGAAGCCGGTGAAGATCGTCTTGGCCCCGGAGTAGGTGGCCGCCGCGGCGGCGGGGGCGTTCGGCCGCGCGGCCGCGGCGTAGCGGGCCGCGATCGCCCGCTCCTCGTCGCTGGCCCCGGCCTTCAGGACCTCGGCGCAGGCCGTCCCCTCGGGGTACTTGAGGAGCCCGTGCTGCTGGACGATGAGAGCGCGGCGGAGCGGGATCATCATGAGGATGCCCAAGAGGCCGCCCAAAATGGCGACCAGCATGACCCGGGTGATCTCTAAGTCGAAGCCCAGGATCATGATGGCCGGCATGGTGACGCCGACGCCGAAGGCGATCGACTCGCCGGCCGACCCCGCGGTCTGGACGATGTTGTTCTCGAGGATCGAGGCGTTCCGGAGGCCCAGCTTCGAGAGGATACGGAAGATCGTGATGGAGATGACCGCCACCGGGATCGACGCCGAAACCGTCAACCCCACCTTGAGCACCAGGTAGAGCGACGAGGCACCGAAGACGATGCCCAAGAGGGTGCCCATGATGAGCGGCAGCAGGGTGAGCTCCGGCAGGACCACCTGGGCCGGAATGAAGGGCCGGAACGCGGCGCCCTGGGGATCCTCGGGCTCCGGGCCGACGATGTCCGGGTACTCGACTGGGGAAAGGTCTTTCAGTGCCATCGGTTAGATCCTCCGGTCCAGCGCCGTGCAATGGGTGCGCCAGTCTAGCATGGGGGGGTGGAGGGTATGCCAGAGTGGCCGGAAAGATCCACTCGGGGCCTTTCGCCGTACCCCTGGAGGAAGGAGAAGATGATGCGACGACTGAGGAACAGATCTCTTTGGATGACACTTCCCGCCGCTGGCGTCCTCTTTATGGGGCTCGCCGCGCGCACGACCGCCGCCACCCCGGCCCCGGCTGCCCCGGCCAGGACCCGGACCGCCCTCTTCAACATGTACTGCTACTGGACCGGCGAGGCGACCCTCGGCCGGGTGCCGGGGGTGGTGAAGACGCGGATCGGCGAGCTCTCGGGCGAGGTGGTCGAGGTCGAGTACGACCCGGCGCAAACCGACGTCGGCAAGATGGCCGCCGCGCTCAAGCGGCAGGGGGGCTTCTACGCCTTCCTCGCCGACAATCCGATCGCCAAGGCGGAGGGCAAGCGCTACCTCGCCGACTCCGAGATCAAGGAGATCGAGCGCCGCCCGCGCTTCATCGAGTCGAAGTACAACCTGCGCACGAGCCACCCCGACCTCGCCGCCCTGGACCTTTCCGAGCAGCAGGCGATCGCCTTGAACAGCTGGAGCTACTTCGGCGGCCCGATGCCGGACGTGCTGACGGCGGAGCAGAAGGAGAAGCTGGGGAAGATCAAGGAGCGGCTGGCGGCGAAGGGCGGGAACCGGTAGAAGTCGATTGCCGAGCCCCCCCTACCCCCGCAGCACCTCCTGCATCAACTGCATCAGCGCCTGGCTGCTGAACGGCTTCTTGAGGAAGTGATACGGCCCATCCCCGAGAAGCGTCTCCTCGGCCACCATGTCCTCCGGGTAGCCGGTGGTAAAGATCACCCGGGTCTCCGCGCGCTGGGGGGTGAGGAGGCGGGCCAGCTCCTGGCCGCTCATCCCCGGCATCACGACGTCGGTCACCAGGAGGTGG
Organism: Acidobacteriota bacterium; assembly: GCA_034666805.1. Lineage (GTDB taxonomy): Bacteria > Acidobacteriota > Thermoanaerobaculia > Multivoradales > UBA5704 > DASQPA01. Next base: position 1,047 of record JAXDLD010000596.1, on the reverse strand, counting down.
ATCGGTCCGTCGTGGCGGGCGGCGAGATCCATCGCCTCCGGCCCGGAGGCCGCCGAGAGCACCAGGTAGCCGCGATCCTCCAGGATCTCCGCCAGGGGCCGGCGCAGGTCGCCCTCATCCTCGACCAGGAGGATCGTCTCCGCCCCGAAATGAGCGGAGAGCGGCGGCTCCTCGATACCACGGGCGGCGGCGGTGCCGGCGCCCAGCGGCTCGACCGTGGGGACGAAAATGCGGAAGGTCGACCCCTCGCCCGGGCAGCTCTCGACGTCGATCCGCCCTCCCGCCTGCTGCACCACCTCCCGGGCCCAGGTGAGGCCCAGCCCCAGGCCGCCCTCCTCCCAGGTGCTGTAGAGCGGCTCGAAGAGGTGGGCGAGAGCCTCCTCGCCCATCCCCCGGCCGGTGTCGGTGACCGTGAGCTGGACCCGGGTCTCGGGCGGCCGGGCGGCGGCGGTCGCGATCCGCAGCCGGCCCCCGTCCGGCATCGCCTCCCAGGCGTTGGCGGCCATCGTCAGGAGGACCTGCTCCATCTGGAGCGGGTCCATGCGGACCGGCGGCAGACCGGCCGTCAAGTCGAGGACCAGCTCGATGCGCTCGGCGAGGAGATGGCGCACGCTCTCCCCCACCTCGGCGACGACCCGGTTCAAGTCGAGGGCCCGGGGCCGCGGCTCGCGCTCGCGGCCGAAGGCGAGGAGCTGGCGCACCAGGGTGCCGCCGCGCTCGACCGCCGATTGCACCGCCACCAGGTGCTTGCGGATGGGGTCGCTCTCCGGCAGGCGCGAGAGCGCCAGCTCGGTGTCGAAGGCCATGGCGGTCAGGAGGTTGTTGAAGGAGTGCGCCACACCGCCCGCGAGCCGGCCCACGACCTGCGCCTCGGCGAGGTCGCGCAGGCGCTCCTCGCCGACGCGGAGCGCCCGGCGGGCGAGCGCGAGCTCCTCCTCCAGATCCTTCACCCGCGCGAGGGTGGCCGCGAGGTCCAGCTCTTCCGTCGCCAAGCCGGTCTGCTAGTCCCCGCTCTCCAGGACCTCGCGCACCTTGGCGACGAGCGCG
>JAXDLD010000595.1:0-3729 GCA_034666805.1 Acidobacteriota bacterium | reverse complement strand
CGAAGAGGATCGGCACGAAGTAGACGACCTCGGCCGGCCCGATCTTCAGGCGGCGCTTCAAGGATTGATAGCCGTCGTCGATCCGCTTGGCGAGGCTCAGCTTCTGGGCCAGGTGGGCGAGCGGGGCGGCGGGCTTGGTGTTCTCCGGCCGCCCCGACTTCCCTACCCCTCCCGCCGAATGCTCGGCCGGGAGGGTCAAGGCGCTCGGCATGTCGTTCGAGAGGAGCACCTCGCCGAAGATCGGTTTGACCAGCGAGGCGATGGCGGCGGTGGCGGCGGCGAAGACGAGGATCGAGACCCCGGCGAGAGCCAGCCAGCCGGTGTAGCGGCGGGCATAGCGCCAGAAGAAGGCGCGCAGCTCGCGGTTGGTGGCGGAGGCCCTCACGCGGCGATACCCTTCGACCCCTTCGGGCCCAGGCGGAGGAAGCTCGCCACCTCGCGCGCCGCCCGCGCGCTGGCGCCGCCCTGGCCGAGCTTCCCGCGCAGTGGGGAGAGCGCCTGCCGGATGCCGGCGATGGCCTCCCGGTCGCCCAAGAGCCGGGCCGCCTCGGCGGCGATCCGCGGCGGCGTCGCCGCCCCCTGGATCAGCTCGGGCACCACCCGGCGGCCGAGGACCAGGTTGACGAGGGCGATGTCGGGCAGCCGCACGAGGGCCCGGGCGAGCAGGTAGGTCCAGGTCCCCAGCCGGTAGACGACGATCATGGGGGTGCCCAGGAGGCCGACCTCGAGGGTCGCCGTACCCGAGGCGCAGAGCGCCAGGTGGGAGTCGGCGATGGCGTCGAAGCGGGCATTGGAGCTAGTAGACCCCGCGACGATCCGCACCGGCAGGCCGGAGAGCTCGATCTCCTCGGTCAGCATCTCCTCCGGGATCGTCGGCGCCTGGATGAGCTGAACCTCGATCGGCAGCTCCTTGGCCAGCAGGGCGACCGCCTGGAGCATGGTCGGCAGGAGCGCCTCGACCTCGGAGCGGCGCGAGCCGGGGAGGAGCGAGATGCGGTAGGGCCCGGCCGGCTCCCCCTGCTCCCAGATGCTGGTCCGCTCCGGCACCTCGTCGACCAGCGGGTGGCCGACGTGGACGACGTCGACCCCCGCCTTGGCGTAGAAGTCGACCTCGAAGGGGAAGAGGACGAGCATGCGGTCGACCACCCGGGCGATGGTCTTGACCCGGCCCCGCCGCCAGGCCCAGACCTGCGGGCTGATGTAGTAGAGGACCGGCACCCCCCGGCGTTTGAGCTCCTTGGCCAGGCGGAGGTTGAAGTCCGGAAAGTCGACGAGCACCGCTCCCCGGGGCCGCCGCCGCTCGGTCTCCTTGAGGAGCGCGGCGAAGATCTCGCGCGCCCGCGGCAGGACCTTCCACACCTCGGTAATCCCCACGACGGAGATCTCCGAGCTGTGGGCGACCGCTTCGAGCCCCGCCGCCCGCATCTCGTCGCCGCCGAGCCCGAAGGTGGCGAGGCCCGGGTCGAGCCGCTTGAGCTCCGAGATCAGGCGGGCGCCATGGAGGTCGCCCGACGCCTCGCCGGCGACGACGAGGAGAGGATCAGAAGCGGACGGCATGCCTCACGGGATGGGCGCCGGGGGGCCCGAGGGGAAGGGGTACATGAGCCAGGCCACCGCCAGTCCGCCGACGACCATGCCGAGGAAGAGCTGCAGAAAGAGCACCACCTGCTCCTTGCGCTCGCGGCGCCAGAGGGCGGTGAAGAAGAGGCTCACCAGGAGGGCGTAGAGGACCATGAGGAGGAAGTGCGACACGCTTACTCCTTCTTGCCCAGGGCGATATCCCAGGCATCCAGGACGAGGAGCAGGTTCATGAGCCCCGCCGTCAAAACGAAGGCGGTGCCGTACTCGTACCCCGCCGCCGCCACCTCGCCGTGGTAGTCGAGCAGGTAGCGGAGGACGAAGTAGGGGACCCCCATGCCCATGCAGCCGAGCGTCGCCAGAAGCGTCAGGGGCTGGCCCTGGATCGGGCTGTAGAGGTTGCCCTGGAGCCTGCAGCCGATGACCAGCGAGACGACGACGAGGACGAAGAAGAGCAGGGCCCGGCGGCCCCGCTTCAGGAAGAGGTGCCCGGCGCCGGGCACGAGCCAGGCGAGGACCGCCGCCAGGAGCGGGTTGGCCACTGCGGTGCGCGGGACCACCTGCGGCTGGGGTTGGGGCTGCGGCGGCTGGGTGGAGCTGGGGGTCGGCTCCGACACTTATGTAGTCTCCATTCTTTTCATAGAACGGCGCCCTTTAAGCGCCTTGAAACAGCCCGCGCAGTCGCTCGCGCGTCTGGCGGAGGTCCTCCGGGACCAGCCTGACCTCGGCCAGCACGGTCATGAAGTTGGTGTCGCCGGTCCAGCGCGGCACCAGGTGGAAGTGGAAGTGCCCCGGCACCCCCGCCCCGGCCGGCTTGCCCAGGTTCATCCCCAGGTTGAAGCCGTGCGGAGCATACGCCCCGGCGAGCACCCGCTGGGTTTTGAGGACCAGCGGCCAGAACTCCGCCTGCGCCGCCTCGTCCTGCTCCTGGGGAGAGGCGAGATGGGTGAGCGGCGCCACCATCAGGTGGCCGCTCGAGTAGGGGTGGAGGTTGAGCATCACGAGGTGATGCCCGGCCTTCGCCACCACCAGCCCATCGGGGGCGTAGAGCGCATGGGGGTCCCGCGCCGCGGCGCAGAAAAAGCATTCGTCGTCGGCCGGTGTCTGGGTGATGTAGGAGTACCTCCAGGGCGTAAAGAGAGTGTCCATCCTTTAGGTCAGCACTCGTCGTTGAGCAGCTCGCGCAGCTCCTTGCCCGGTTTGAAGTAGGGGATCCGCTTGGGCGGCACCTTCACCTTGTCGCCGGTCTTGGGGTTGCGCCCGGTGCGCGCTCCGCGGTGGCGGATCCGGAAGCTCCCGAACCCGCGCAGCTCGATCTTCTCGCCGTCCTTCAAGGAATGGACGATGCTGTCGAATACCGTGTTGACGATGATCTCCGCATGCTTCTTGGTGAGCTGGGTCGTCCGGGCTACCTCTTCGACCAGCTCCGCTTTCGTCATCCCGTCCTTTGAGGCAACCGTCATTTCCCGTCTCCCGTCCCTGCGCTAGGGGAGCGGCGGGCCCTCCCCTCCCTCGATCGAGGGGAGGACCCGCGCGCCCCGGGGTCTACGGCTACTCCTCTTCGGGGGTCTCGTCGTTCTCGTCGCTCTCCGTCTCCGAGGTCTCCGAGGTCTCAGCGTCGTCCGCTGCCTCCGGGGCCTCCGACTCGGCCATCATCTCAGCGGGGTCGGCGGGGTCGGCATGATCCGCGGCGTCAGCCTCGGCCGCCTTGCCCTTCTTGCTCCGCCGCGCCGGCGGCTCCTCGCCGCCCTCCTCCTCGGCCTTGACGACGCCGCTCTCCTTCGCGGCCTCCCGGCCGGGCCGGTAGTCGGACGCCTTCTTGGCCGCCGCCGCCTCGTTCAGGTCGTTGATCTCGTCGACCCCGGGCTGCGAGACGCCGCGCATCGACAGGCCGACCTTCTTGTCGTCCTCCTCGATCCGCAGGATGCGCGCCCGCACCCACTCGCCGACCTGGTAGTGATCCTCCAGCTTGGAGCCGGCGGCGACCTCGATCTCGCTGACGTGGGCGAGACCTTCGAGGCCGTTGTAGATGTCGATGAAGAGACCGAAGTCGGTGACGTTGACCACCCGGCCGTCGAGCACGTCGCCGACGTGGTGGCCGTTGGCGAAGTCCTGCCACTCGTTGGGCATGAACTCCTTGATCGACAGCGA
>JAXDLD010000594.1:0-10451 GCA_034666805.1 Acidobacteriota bacterium | reverse complement strand
CCAGCGTCCGGTCGCCCCAGCGTCTCATCTTCGGACTCTAGACTCCTCCCATCGGGAACCTTCTGGAGACACGATCCTACCCTCCATCCGCTGCTGAACGAGACCTCGAAGATGCAGCCAAACCTTTGATTTAGCTGAAGAAAGGCCGCATCGTCTCCCCACCCGTTCACCTCCAGCTCCGCCCCGAGCGCTCAACGCGCAGACGGTCTCCCGAAGGAGCGCAAACCGCTGCCACCGGACTCTAACTCGCCCCATTCTGGACGCTACGACCGCTCTTTGGACCCTACGGAGAGCTGTTAGGACCCAAGAATGAGGACTTTGGACGCGAGAAGGCTCACTTCGGAGCCAGAACAGAGCGCTTAGGAGGCGAGAAAGACCATTCTGGAGTCCGAACAGAGGACTTTAGACTCCGAAGCGTTGACTCCGGACTCTGAAAAGCTCATTCCGGACTTGAAGAAGCTCATCCCAGAGTCCAAAGCGTTCATTTCTGAGTCCAAAATGAGGTGCTTCGCGTCCTAAAGCCGGATCTTGCGGCTCAAACAGGCTGTATTCAGACACCTATCGGCTGCATTCGAGGCTCTATCCGCTCTCTCCGCCGTCGATCCACCACCCTTTGCCCTCTTACATCCCTAGAACGGATTCCCAAACGAGAACGAGATCACCGGCGAGGCGCTCTCCCGGAGGTTCCGGTTGAGCTTCCAGCCGAGATCGATCCGCAAGGGGCCGATGGGAGAGACGTAGCGGGCGCCGATGCCGACCCCGGACTTCAGGTCCTTCAAATTGACGTCGCGCCAGTCGGCCCAGACGTTGCCGGTGTCGAAGAAGAGCGTGCCGCCGAAGGTGCCGGCGATGGGGAAGCGGTAGTCGAGGTTGACGAGCAGGAGGCCGTTGCCGCCGACCGGCGAATAGTCCCTCTGGCCGGGGACGGTGAAGAGGGTCCGGCCGGGGATTCCCAGAAGGTCCAGGCTGTAGGCCCGGTGGGTGGTCGAGCCGCCGGCGAAGAAGCGCTCGTCGACGAAGACGTTGGAGGACGGCAGCCCCGCGACGTTGGGATCGGAGCTCGGGAGCGTGCGGAAGGGCTCGATCGCCCCCAGCCGCAGGCTCCCCGCGAGCACCCCGGGCCGGCCGAGGTTGACGAGCTGGGTCTGCTGGGCGAAGACCTTCAGGAACTTGGCCTCCGAGCCCAGGACCGGCAGCGAGAGCTGGGGCTGGAGGAGCGAGCTCCAGCCACGGGTCGGCAGGAATGGATCGTCCCGGCGGTCGTAAAGGACGCTCGGGATGAGGCTCGCGATGCGGAAGGGCCGGTCCCGGCGCTCCAGGTTGTTCAGGCCCACGCCCTTCCCCAGCTTCACCTTGTCCACCCGGTAGTCGAGGCCCAGGCTGTAGTGCCAGGAGCCGATGATCTTGGTCGCCTGGGTGCGCGCGCCGTACTTGGTGACGACGAAGCCCCGGTTGACGTCTTCTGAGACGATGTAGAAGAGCGACGAGGTGACCGGGAGCGGGTACGCGAAGAAGGTCGGCTGATCGAAGAGGACGCGGGCGATCCGGTCCTGGCGCTGGGAGAAGCGGAAGTCGGTCGACAGGCTGTAGGCCCGGCCGGCGACGTTGCCGTAGGTGTAGCCGACGGTGGCGCGGATGCCCTCGTCCGTGGCGTAGCCCAGGCCGTAGGTCAGGGTCTTCGACTTGCCCTCCTCCACCCGGATCACGACGTCGCGGCCCGACACCCCGAGCCCGGCGCGGGTCAGGTCGACGTTGACCCGCGAGAAGATCCCCAGCCGGTAGAGGCTGCGCTCGGCTTCGAGCAGGCGGCTCCGCGAGACCGGCTGGCCCTTGGCGAGGCCCACGGTGCGCACGATGACGTCGGTTTTCGTCTGCTGGTTGCCGCGAACGAGGATGCGGTCGACCGTCGCCTGCGGCCCCTCGACGACCGAGACCGTGAGGTCGACCCGGCTGTGGGCGGGATTCCAGGCGGTGGCCACCGAGACCTGGGCGGCGTCGAAGCCGCGGTCGGAATAGGCCGAGCGGATGGCGTCCAGGGTCTGATCGAGGAGGGCGGAGTGGAAGGGGCCGCCGGCCCGGAGCGGCAGCTCGGCCTTGAAATCGTCGAGCTTCAGAGCGTCGATGCCCTCGAAGCTCATCTCCCCCACCTGCTCCCGCGGCCCCTCGATGATCGGGATGGTGAGGCGCAGGCGGTCGCCCGTCTCGTCGACCTGCGGCGGGCCGATCTTGGCCTGGGAGTAGCCCTGGCTCGCGTAGTAGGCGCGCAGGTTGTCGAGGTCCTGGTCGAGCACCGACTCGACCAGCCGGCCGCTCCCCAGGGTCAGGAGCTTCTTGGGCGAGAGCTCCACGTGCTGGCTGAGCTCGCGGTCGGAGATCCCCTGGTTGCCATGGAAGTTGACGCTTTCAAGGACGTACTGCGCGCCCGGCTGGATCGTGATCGCGAGACTCAAGACCCCCTCCGTCGGCACCTCCACGGAGTCGACCACGACATGGTAGTAGCCGTCTTTCTGATAGAAGTCCTTGATCTTCCCCCGCGCCTGCTGGACCAGGGCCTCGTCGTAACCCTCGGGGCCGAGGAAGGGGAGGAGGCCGTTCTTCTTGAGCTTGTCGAAGTCGGCCCCCTTCACCTGGACCTCCAGCCGGGGGCCCACATGGAGGGGGTAGGTCAAGTGCACCCGGTTCTCCGGCTGGCGGTCGATCCGCGGCGGCTTGACCTCGGCCAGGTTGTAGTGCTGGGAGATGAGCCAGCTCTGCAAACGGTCGTCGCTCCTCTCCGCCGCGCTCCTTGAATAGGGAGCGCCGACCTTGAGCGGGATCTGGCCCAGGAGGTCCTGGGCGGAGAAGGGAGCGGTTGGCCCGTCGAAGTCGATGGCGCCGACGACCGACCGCGGACCGCTGTCCACCTGGTAGGTGATCGCCGCCCGCTGGGTCGCGGGGTCGATCGCGACCTCCGGCCGCACCTTGGCGTCGAAGTAGCCGTTCTCCTCATAGAGCTTCTGCAGATTGTAGAACCCGGCGAGCACCTGGTCCTCGGAGAGCGGCTGGGCCACGCGCTGGGTGAGGGCGTCGGAGAGGTCCTCCTTGCGCAGGCCGAGCTGGCCGGCGAGCTGGATGGAATCGACCTGCACGGCGGCGCGCACGACGACGACGGCCACGACGCCGCCGGCCCCCGCGCTAGCGGACGCCGGCCGGGTGTAGATCTCGACCTGGGTGCCGCGCCCGCTCGCCTGGATGTTGCGGAGCGTGCGCCGCACCTTGAGGCTGGTGAGCGGCTCGCCGACGGCGAAGTCGAGGAGCGAGTCAAAGCCGTCGTCGAGCGGGGCGTCGCTCCGCACCTCGATCTCGGCGACGATCGGAGCCTGGGCGTCCTCGGGCGGGCTCGGCGGGCTCTCCTCCTCCTCGACGGGGAGAGCGTGGAGGACGGTGCCGGCCGTGCGCGCCGGGAGGGCGGCCGGAGCTGGCGCCGGGAGCAGCACGCAGAGCAGCAGCCACCCCGCCGCCCGTCCCTGCTTCAAAAACGTCGCTCCCAGCGCGCGTCCACGGCGTAGCCCTTGTTGGTAGTCTGGGTCAAGAGGAGGGTGACGTTGTTGGCCACCCGCCACTCGACCTGGAGGACGTTCTGCCGGCTGGCGGTAGGGTCGGTCGAGTAGGTGACGAAGACGTCCTTCGACAGGCGCTTGCCGACGGTGACGCCGACGCCGCCCACCGACTGGCCGGTCTCGGCGGCGATCGGGTTGATGCGGAAGCGGTCGAAGCCGAAGAGGCTGCCCACCCGCTGGCCGATGGCGGAGGCCGCCTGGCCGGCCAGGAAGGAGCCGGCCGTGATGTTCTGCTGCGTCTGCGTCGTCTGCCCCGGCGGCGTGCTCAAGGCCCGCAGCCGTTCCTGCTCGGTCAGCTCCTGGCCGGTGGCGAGGAGAGTGAGGATCTCCAGATCCGCGAGGTTGGCATTCGAGGAGAAGTTGGTCGACAGGCGATCCAAGGTCCCCGAGAAGTTGACCGTGATGTCGAAGTCGCGCACCCGCGTCCGCACGACGACGTCGATCACCGGGTCGATCTTGTAGGCATTGTCGAAGGTGAGCTGGCCGCGCTCGACCCGGTACTCGTTGTCGGAGTAGACGAGCTTGCCCCCGGGCTCGATCTGGACGCTCCCCAGGACGAGCGGCCGCGCCAGGCTGCCGCGCAGCGTCAGGTTGACGTCGCCGTGGAGGTCGGCCAGGTTGTTGTGGACGCGGAGAGCCCCGGGGCCGGCGACGACGACGTTGACTTGGGTCGAGGCCAGGAAGCCGTTGGTCGCTGCCACCTGAAGCCGGCTGCGCTGGAAGAGCCGCTTGACGATGTCGAGGGTGGCGACCGGCACGTCCTCCAGGTAGTAGATGCGGTCCAGGGTGACGGTGCCGCGGAGCAGGCGCCCCCCTTCCCAGGGGGTGAGGGTCAGGTCGGCGTCGCCATGGTTGACGAACCCCTCCGGGAAACGCAGGGAGACCCCCTGGGCCGAGAGCTGCGCCTGGTAGGAGAGAGGCTTCCCCGCGGCCGGGAGGGCCATCGTGCCGGAGGCGCGCAGCTTCCCCCCGGCGAAGTCGGCGGAGAGGTTGTCGACGACGATCTGATCGCCCGAGAAGACGGCATAGCCGGAGATCTTCTCCAGGGAGGAAGGCAGGCCGGGCACGATCAACCGGGCGTCGCGGAGCACCGCCTGGCCGCTCGCCGCCGGATTCTTGACGGTGCCGCGGACCGTGGCCAAGATCTCGACCTTGCCGTCGAGGTCGAGGTCGGGGGCGAGGACCTTCGCCCAGCCCGCCCAGATCGTGCTCTCCAGGTGGAGGTCGAGCGGCTGGTTGCCGGTCAGGCCGACGCTGCCGCCGGCGACGAGATCGGTGTCGGTCTGCGGCTCGCGCAGGTAGAGCGAGCGGATCGTGATCCGGTCGGGGGTGAGCTCGACGACCGCCGGCTCGGCGTTCTCTATCGTCCTTCCCGCGTACTGGGCGGTGATGGTAGGCAGGGTGAGGACGGCGCGGTAGCTCCCGGCCGTAAAGTCGGCGCTCGCCGTCACCCGGCCGCTGGCGGCGCCGGTCATGGGGGGAAGCGGCTGCTGGGCGGCGAGCCGCACGAGCCCCGGCAGGTTGTCGCTCTGCAAGTCGAAGGCGAGCTCGGCGCCGCGGGTGTCGAGCCGCCCGCCGCCCTGGAAGGTGACGAGCCCCAGGAGCGAGCCCGAGGCGTGCAGCGACTCGCCGTCCCAATCGGCGAGGAGATCGGCCTTCCCCTGTTCGCCGAGCGGCCGGCCGGCGAGCGCCAGGCGCTGGCCATGCACGGTGACCTTGGCCCGCGGGCGGTCCAGGGTGCCGTCGACCGCCGCGGCGAGCGAGATCTCGCCGGCGGCGCCGCTCAGCCGGTCCCGGAAGGGCGGGGCGGCGAGCGCGAGCGCCGGGGCGTCCAAGGTGAAGGAGAGGGTCTTGGCCGCCGTGTCGAAGGTCCCCTGGACGAGGGCCCGGCCGGCCGGGGCCTGGATCACCCCGTTCTCGATCCGCACGGTGGTGCCGGCGAAGGTCACCCCGGCGGTCGCCTGGCCCAGTGGGAAGCCGGCCACGGTCAGGTCGGCGACCCGGGCGCTCGCCGTCCCGGTGAGGTTCTCGGTCGAGCCGCCGAGGTCGACCCGGCCGGTGGCGAGACCGGTGATGGCGACGGGTAAGCCCGTGTAGAGGTAGGCGGCGACGCTCGCCGCCGGCCAGTCCGTGGCGTCGACAGCAAGGGTGAGCGGATCGGAGAGGGGGACCTTCGGCCGGTCGCCGGGGAGGGGGACCCGGCCGGAGACGGCGAGCCGGCCACGGCCGCGGGTCAGATCGAGATGGAGGTTCTCGACCGCCCGCGGCGCCACCCGCAGCCCCCCCTTGACAGTGTCGGCGACGATCGCCGGGTCGGGGCTCCGGACGTCCGCCAGGTCGAGACCGAGGTCGATCACCAGGCCGGCGGGCGAGAAACCGAGGCTTCCCGTGGCCTGGCCATGGCCGGCGGTCACCCGCCAGAAGGCGGGCGGACCCGACCCCGCCGGTACCTCGCCGGGAATCATCCGCATCACCGCACCGGCGTCTTCGCTGGCGAGCTCGAAAGCGAGTTGGCCGGTCCGCTTCGGCAGATCGACTTCGAGAGTGCCGGTCGCGCTCTGGCCAGGGGCGGTGAGCTGAAGCGCCGGGCTCTTGAGCACCCCGCGCTCGAACACCAGGGGGACCGTGCCGCTGACGGGCAAGCCCGTCGCCGAGTACTGGGCGGCCAGGGTGACGTTCGCCCGGCCGCTCCCGCCCAAGAGGGAGGCGGAGTTGAAGTGGTAGAGGAAGCTGCCGCTCCCCTCCCCGGAGAGCCCCTGGATGGGCACCTTCTCCATGGCCAGGGCGGTGGCGATCGACACTTTCTGGAAGGTGAAGTCGAGGTCGACCGGCCGGCCGGTCTTGGTGACAGTGGCAATATCGACGTCGACCTTCCCCTGGACCGCCCCGCCGGCGTAGGTCGCCCGCTCGACGTCGACGTGCACCCGCCGGGCGTCGCCCCGGGCCCGGCCGAGGACGGCGGTGGCGGTACGGCCGAGGAAGTCGACCCGCGGCGAGGACGCCTTGCCCGCGAAGCTCCACTGGTCGCCGGTCATCGTGAAGCGGCCGTCCGTCATCTGGAAGGGGCCGGTGATCGGGGCGTCCAGGTAGCCCAGCCGGTTGACGATCCGGGCGTCGCCCGTGCCGTCGAAGCCCAGCTCGATCCGCAGCGGCCCACGCCAGCCGACCCAGCCGCTGCCCTTCGCCTTGAGGTCGGCCCCGGCGATGCGCGCGGTGCCGATCTGGACCTGGCCCTTCCCGGCGAGCAGGCTCACCTTGCCCGAGACGGTCACCGGGTAGGGCTTGCCGTCCGGGAGCGAGGTGACGACCTCCTGGGCGGTGACGAGGCCGTCCAGTTGACCGGGATCGGGCCCGGAGAGCCGCCCCCAGATGGCGCGGGCGGAGATGTCCAGAGTCACCCGGCGCTGGTTCAGGCGGAATTCGGCTCTTTGGACGACCAGGCGGCCGATCTGGAGCTTGAAGCTGCTCTGGCCGTTTCCCCCCTGGGTCTTGAACCGGGGGAGGTTGTTGCTGCCGTCGGGCCGGAACTCGATATAGAGCGTGGGATGAACGGCGTCGATCTGGTCGAGCCGCACGATCCGCCGGCGCAGGTAGTTCCAGGGGATCTGGATGCGGAGCAGCTCGGCGGTGGCGAAGGGCGGCTCGCCCGGCTTGGCGCCGGGGACGACGACGCCGCGGAGCTCGATCGCCAGGGGGAAGAGGCTGTAGTCGATGCTCCCCACCGTGACCGGCCGTTGGAAGAAGTCGGAGGCCTGGGCGATGGCGAAGTCGGTGAAGCGCTGTTGGACGAGCCGGCTGCCGATCAGGTAGTAGAGGCCGACGAGGATGGCCGCCAGGAGGACGAAGAACCAGACGAAGGGCCGGACCAGGTAGCGCCGCACCCGGCCCGGCCGGCGGCGCGGCGCCGGCGGGGACGGCGCGGTCGGCGAGGCACCGGGGAGAGGCTCGGGGGTGGGCGTCTCGGCGGGGCTCACGTCGACGGATCCGGCCCGGTGCTCGCGAGGCCCCCCCAGCGCAGCTTGGCCCGCAGGTTGTCGTAGAAGCTCGGGGTGTCGACCTTGACGAGGTGGACGACGGCCTGGCTCCGGGTTACGCGGATGGTGTCGCGGTGGCCGAGCGAGGTGCCCTCCTGGCCGTCGCAGGTCAGGTAGACCTCCTCGCTCTGGGTCTCCAGCGTCACCTCGATCGAGCCGGTGTCGGGCACGACGATGGGGCGGAGCGTCAAGGTGTGCGGGCAGATGGGGGTGAGGACGACGACCGGCAGGAGGGGGTGGACGATCGGCCCCCCCGCCGAGAGGTTGTAGGCGGTGGAGCCGGTGGGGGTCGAGATGATGACGCCGTCCGAGCGGTAGCGGGCGATCAGGTGGCCGTCGACCTGGAGCGACAGCTCGATGATCCGCGCCAGAGCGCTCTTGGTGACGACGGCGTCGTTCAGCACCCGGAAGGAGAGGACACCGCCGCTCGCCCGCTGGAGCTCGACGTCCAGGAGGGAGCGCTCCTCGGTCTCGAACTTGCCGGCGAGCACCTGCACCATGGCCGGGTAGAGGCCTCCGCGGACGACCTCGGTCAGGAAGCCCAGGGTCCCCAGGTTGACGCCGAGGATCGGCACGCCGGGCGAGAGGTTGCGGGCGGTGGCCAGGAGGGTGCCGTCGCCGCCCAGGGCGACCACCAGGTCGTAGGGCTCCTCCGAACGGAGAGCGGGGTCGCCGTTCCTCCGCTTGGCGCGGAGAGTGGACTCGTCGAGCACCGCCTCGAGGCCGCGCCGGCGGAGCCACTCGGCAAGCTCGTGGGCGGTGTGCACGGCCTCCCGGCTCCCCACCTTGGCGATGACGCCGATGCGCTGGAAGCGCTGGCGCTTGCGGCTCATGCCCTCTCCGCCTCGTTCGGGTCTTTCGAGAGGAGGGCGAAGGCCTCGCGGTTGCCGCCCATCCCGGCGACCGGCGAGTCGAAGAGGCCGTGGAGGGTGAGGCCGAGGGCGGCGAGGCTGTCGGCGCACTCGGCGACCACCCGCTCGCGGAGATCGGGATCGCGGAGGATCCCCCCCTTCCCCACCTGCCCGCGGCCGGCCTCGAACTGCGGCTTGATCATGGGGAGGAGGAGACCGCCGGGGGCGAGATGCGGCAGGAGGGCCGGCACCACCTTGGCGAGCGAGATGAAGGAGACGTCGACGACGACCAGGCTCGCGGGCTCCGGCAGGTCTTCGGGGGTCAGATGTCGGGCGTTGACCCGCTCCATGACGATCACCCGCGGGTCCTGCCGCAGACGGGCGTCGAGCTGGCCGTAGCCGACATCGACGGCGTAGACCCGGGTGGCGCCGCGCTGCAGGAGACAGTCGGTGAAGCCGCCGGTCGAGGCGCCGACGTCGAGGCAGACCCGGCCGGCGGGGTCGACGGCGAAGTGATCGAGGGCGGCGGCGAGCTTCCTGCCGGCGCGGGAGGCGAACGGCTCCTTGGGAGCGAGGACGGCGAGGCCGGCGGCCGCGGCCACGGGGGTCCCCGGCTTGTCGACCCGGCGGCCGTCGACCTCGACGGTCCCCGCCATGACCGCGCGCCGCGCCTGCTCCCGGCTGGGGAACAGGCCGCGCTCGACCAGGAGCTGGTCAAGGCGCAAGGCTCTGGCCCCCCTGCACCTTGAAACCGCCGGCCGGAGGGTCAGCGCCCCACGGCCGATGCCGGAAGCGCCTCCTCGATGAGCATGATGGGGATGTCGGAGACGATCGGGTAGACGAGCTTCGAGTCGGCGCAGTAGAGGCCCTGCTCGACGACGGGCTCCTCGTCCCTGAAGTGCTCGCGGTACTTCTCGGCCAGCGTCACGCGGACCTCCGACGGCAGGTCGATCAAGGTCAGCTCGCCCTTGGTCTTGGGGCAGACCAGGATCTCCAGAAGCTCAGGATCTACAGCCATGGCAAGGCACCTCCCCAGAGGAGCGAGGATAGCACAGGGCGGGGGGAGGGGCGGGTGGGGCTGCGGGGAACGTCTTTGGCGCTCGCGTCGGGACGGTGGCATACACTTTCCGCCGGGAACCGGGTCTCCATGACCAGAATGCCGACTCTCCGCCTGACCCAGACCGATGTCGGCGAGGACCTGCACCGGGTGGAGATCGCCCTGGAGGGCGAGGGTCTCGCCCGGCAGACGGCCGAAGTCCGTTTCCCGTTCCGCTTTGCGGACGACGACCAGCGCGGCCTCCGGTGGTATCTGGAGGAGTACCTCCAGTATCCGCAGGAACCCCACCCCAAGATCGCGGCGGGAGTCGAGCAGAGGATGGCCGCGATCGGCGCCGAGCTCTTCGGGGCGATCTTCCAGGGGGACGCCCGCGATCTCTGGGCGATGCTCCGGGAGCGGCTGGAGGAGACCCGGGTCGAGATCGTGACCGGGGTGCGCGAGGCGACGTCGATCCCCTGGGAGCTGCTGCGCGACCCGAAGACCGACGTGCCGCTCGCTCTCCGCGCCCGCTCTTTCGTGCGCGCCCTCCCCAACCCGGCCGAGCGGCCCACGCTGCCGAAGCCCCGAGCGGGTACCCCGCTCCGCATCCTCCTCGTGATCTGCCGACCGCAGGGGCGCGACGACGTTCCCTTCCGTTCGGTCTCCGCCCGGATCTTGAAGAGCCTCACCGAGGAGGCCCGGGCGGCCTTCGACCTCGACCTGCTCCGCCGCCGACCTTCGAGGCACTGGGGGAAACCCTGCGCCGGGCGAAAGACGAAGGCCAGCCCTACCAGGTCGTCCACTTCGACGGCCATGGCGGCTTCTTCGACATGGAGCGGTTCCTCGCCCGGCTCCGCGAGAAAGAGGAGGCCCAGGAACGCGCCCTCCTCGCCGAGATCCTCCAGCTCGACCGTGAGCGCCTCGCGTCCTT
>JAXDLD010000593.1:0-4798 GCA_034666805.1 Acidobacteriota bacterium | reverse complement strand
CCGGCCGTAGCTCCAGCTCCGGCCCCGGCTCCCACGCCCGCGGTGGGAACGGCGCCGGGTCCGTCCGTCCTCCGGCTGCGACGGGAGCGCGGCAGGGTGGGGGAAATGGGGGCCGAAGGCGGCGAGGTGCCGGACGAGACGGCGCGGGAGATCGACCGCGCGCGCTCCGGCGGCCACCCCCTGGACAGCGGCACCCGGGAGAGCATGGAGTCCGCCTTCGGCGCCGACTTCCTTGGCGTCCGCATCCATACCGGCGGCGAGGCCGACCGGCTGAACCGGGACCTCGCCGCCCGCGCCTTCACCACCGGGAGCGACGTCTTCTTTCGCCAGGGGGAGTACGACCCGGGCCGGGCGAGCGGCCGCGAGCTCCTCGCCCACGAGCTGACCCACGTCGTGCAGCAGGGCGGCCAGCCGGCAGCGGGGCCGCTCACCGTGGGCCCCGCCGATCATCCGGCCGAGAGCGAGGCCGACCAGGCCGCCGCCGCGGTGATGGACCGCGAAGCGAAAGGCTGAGGGCGAGCGATGCGAAACCTTTCTTTTCCTTCTCCGTATTCGGTGGCCGCCGGGCTGAAGCCATGATCGACGATCTCGACAAGACCCTGGAGGAGCTCCTGAAGCGCGAGCTGCCCCCCGACCTCGTCTCCCAGGTCACCATCAGCTTCGCGACCCCGGACGGCCAGTTCCCGCCCGCCTCGGTCTCGCTCCCGGCCCTCAATCTCTTCCTCTACGACGTGCGGGAGAACCGCGAGCTGCGGAGCAACGAGTGGCAGGTGGACCGGCAGAGCGACGGCACCGCGCTACGCAAGGCGCCGCCGGTGCGGGTCGACTGCTCGTACCTGGTGACCGCCTGGGCGAGCGACAGCTCGACCACCCCGGCCCAGGACGAGCACCGCCTCCTGGGGGCGGTGATGCAGGTGCTCCTGCGCCACCCGTCGCTGCCGGCGGCGGTGCTCAAGGGGAGCCTCGCCGGGCAGGACCCGGCGCTCCCGGCCGCCTCGCTCCAGCCCGGCCCGCTGCAGAACCCGGGGGAGCTCTGGCAGGCCCTGGGCGGCAGGCCCAAGCCGGCCCTCCCCTATACCGTGACCCTCTCCGTCGAGCCCCAGCCGCCGGTCGCGGCCGGGGCCCCGGTCGTCGACAAGGTGCTGCGGTTCGAGCCGGCCCAGGGGTGAGAGCGCCATGACCACCGTCGAGATCGTCCGTCATCGCGTGGCCCTCGCCGGCCGGGTCGCCGACGCCCTCTCCGGCCAGCCGCTGGCCGGGGCGCGGGTGGAGATCACGAGCGCTCCGGCGGCCTTCACGAGCCTGCTCGCCCTCCGCGCCCGCGGGGCCGGCGACCTCTGGGCGGCGATGGCGGAGCGGCCCGACCGGACGCGCACGGCGCGGGACGGCCACTACCATTTCCTCGACCTGCCGCCCGGGGCCTATACCCTGACCGCCACCCTCCCCGCGGCCGGCAGCCGCTACGGCATGGCGACGATCCTCCGCACTCTCGCGGCCGACAGCCTGGGCAACGTCGCCCTGGCGAGCGCCGACCTGGCCCTGCCGCCGACCGCGGTCCAGGGCCGGGTGAGCGGGCTGGCCGCCGCCGCCGTACCGATGGCCGAGCTGCGGGTGGGCGGGAGCGGCGAGCGGACCTGGAGCGACGCCCAGGGAGCCTACCGGCTCTCCGGCCTGGAGGCGGGGCCGCGGGTCGTCCTCGTCTCGGCGCGCGGCTTCGCTCCCCAATCGCAGCCCGTGAAGCTGGCGCCGGGAGCCGCCGTGACCCTCGACCTGGCGCTCACACCTTCACCCTGAAGACGAAGAAGACTAGAGCTAGAGATATCCGACTGGAAGACCGAACCGAACGGAGGAGAGACGATCATGCCCCAGTATCTGTCGCCCGGAGTCTATGTTGAAGAGGTGCCGTCGGCCGTCAAGCCGATCGCGGGCGTTGGCACCAGCACGGCCGGTTTCGTCGGCCAGGTCGCGGACAACGTCGTCATGCCCGCCCAGCCGGGGAAGCTCGCGATGGCCACCGACTCCCTCGGCAAGCCGCTGACCGACTCGTTGGGCAAGACCATCCTGCTGACCGACTCCCTCGGCCATCCCATCCCGGTCCTCTACACCGTGGCCCCGGCCGGCAGCCCCCAGCTCATCACGAGCTGGGAGTCGTTCAAGAACACCTTCGGCGACTTCCAGGCCGGCAACGCCACCCTCGCCCACGCGGTCTACGGCTTCTTCAACAACGGCGGCACCCGCTGCTGGGTGACCCGGGTCGTCAACGGCGCCTCGGTCACCGCGGTCACCAACGCGCTCGCCGGTTTCCGGGCCATCGACGACATCGCCCTGGTGGCGGTGCCCGGGGCGACCGACCCGGCCATCCAGGGGGCGGTGATCAGCCACTGCGAGAACGCCGGCGACCGCTTCGCCATCCTGGACGGCCAGGTCACCGGCACCTTCACCCCGGCGGCGATCCAGGGGACGACCGGCAACAGCAACTACGCCGCCCTCTACTTCCCCCAGATCCAGGTCTTCGATCCGGTCACCAACGCGCCGGCCTACGTCGCGCCCTCCGGCCACATCGCCGGCATCTACGCCCGGGTCGACGCCCAGCGCGGGGTGCACAAGGCGCCGGCCAACGAGGTGATCCGCGGCGCCATCGGGCTCGCGGCGCGGCTCGGCAAGGCCGACCAGGACGGCCTGAACCCGGCCGGCATCAACGTCATCCGCAACCTGAACGGCAACATCACGGTCTGGGGCGCCCGGACGCTCGGCGGCGACGCCAACAACGAGTGGAAGTACATCAACGTCCGCCGGCTCTTCCTCTTCCTGCGCAAGTCGATCGACCAGGGCACCCAGTGGGTGGTCTTCGAGCCCAACGACATCAGCCTGTGGGCCAAGATCACGCGCAACGTCAACGCCTTCCTGACCAACGTCTGGCGCTCCGGGGCGCTCTTCGGCGCCACTCCCCAGGAGGCCTTCTACGTGCGCTGCGACGCCTCGACCAACCCGCCCGAGGTGCGCGACCTGGGGCAGGTGGTGACGGAGATCGGCGTCGCGGTGGTCAAGCCGGCGGAGTTCGTCGTCTTCCGCATCAGCCAGTGGGCCGGTCCGGGCAAGTGAGGCCGCGGTTGAGAGCCCGTAAGGCGGAGGCGATGCGATGGTGATCCACCAGACGCCGGGCGTCTACCGGGAGGACGTCTTCCCCACCCGGACGACGCCCCTGCCGACGGGGGTGCCGGCCTTCCTCGGGCTGGCCGCGTCGGGGGACCCGAACGTCCCCCGGAAGCTCACCCTCGGCGCGCAGCTGGCGAAGAACTTCGGCCCGCCGCGGCCGGAGGGCTTCCTGGCCGCGGCGGTCGCCGGCTTCTTCGCCAACGAGGGGGAGCAGTGCTTCGTCGTCCGCCTGGCCGAGGGGGGAGATGCCGCGGTCGATCCAGTAGCCGCCCTCGCCGACGGGCTCGCCGCCCTCGCTGCGCTCGACGACGTCGACCTGGTGTGCGCGCCCGACCTCTTCACCGTCGCCGGGGCCGGTCCGCAGGGGCTCGCCACGGCGCGGCGGATGCAGGCCGCCCTCCTCGAATACTGCACGGCCCAGGGCGATCGCTTCGCCCTCCTGGACGCCCAGCCCGGCGCCGACGTTCTCGCCGTCGTGACCCAGCGCAACGGGCTCCCCGACCCCGCCGGCGCCAACGGCGCGCTCTACTACCCGTGGCTCCAGGTGGCCGGCGACGGGCGCTTCGTGCCGCCCTGTGGGCACGTCGCCGGGATCGTCGCCCGGAGCGACCGCAAGGTCGGCGTCCACAAGGCGCCGGCCAACGAGGTCGTCGCCGGGGCGGTGGACCTGGAGGTCAACCTGACCGCTACGGAGCAGGCCGGGCTCAACCCGGTGGGCATCAACGCCCTGCGGGCCTTTCCCGGCCGCGGCATCCGGGTCTGGGGCGCCCGAACGCTCGCCCGCGAGGACGCCTGGAAGTACGTCAGCGTCCGCCGCCTTTTCCTGACCGCCATCCGCTGGGTCGAGCGCAACCTCGGGCAGGTGGCGTTCGAGCCCAACGACCCCAGGCTGTGGGCCCGGATCGGGCGCGAGCTCCGGGTCTACTTCGAGGGGCTGTTCCGGGCCGGCGCCTTGAAGGGGCGGACGCCGGCCGAGGCGTTCTACGTCAAGTGCGACGCCGAGACCAACCCGCCCGAGGTGCGGGAGACGGGCCGGGTGGTCACGGAGATCGGCTTGGCGCCCGCGAATCCCAACGAGTTCGTCGTCGTCCGGATCATCCACGGCACGGGCGGCGTCAGCGGGATGGGCGGCGCCACCCTTCTCGGTCCATAGAAAGCTTTTGAAAACCGTCAACTCTCAAGAGTAAGGAGATATCGCTCATGGCGACTGGAGCCCGCACCGATCCGTATCGTTCTTTTCATTTCCTCGTCGAGATCGACGGCATTGCCCGCGCCGGCTTCCGCGAGTGCTCGGGCCTCGACTCGACCCAGGACCCCATCGAGTACCGCGAGGGCAACGAGGGGCCGGTGTCGCGCAAGCTGCCCGGCCTCAACAAGTACTCGAACATCAGCCTCAAGGCCGGTTTCACCGACGACGCCGAGCTCTGGGACTGGCGCAAGAAGGCCGCCACCGGTCACGTCGAGCGCAAGAACGGCTCGATCGTGCTCCTCTCCGACGCGGGGGAGGAGAAGATGCGCTGGAACTTCCGCGAGGGCTGGCCGACCAAGTGGACGGGGCCGACCTTCAACGCCACGGGCAACGAGGTGGCGATCGAGACGCTCGAGATCGCCCATGAGGGTATCGACCGCGCATGACGCTCCA
>JAXDLD010000592.1:0-18104 GCA_034666805.1 Acidobacteriota bacterium | reverse complement strand
GAAGTGGCAGGGCCCGTCGTTCCGCAGTAGCCCCCGCCGGCGCGCCCGGGAGCGCCGGCGGGGTACCCGCCCCCTCAGCTACAAGGCAGGCCGTCCGTGTCCGAAACCGGGACCGCGGAGTGGAGGTCCGGGTTGGTGTAGACCTTGACGTGCCCGGTGGCGGTGTCGGTCACCGTGACCGTCAGGGCCACGTTGGTCCCCGCCGAGAAGAAGACCCAGTAGCGCGGCGTAGACGAGGTACAGGCGTTCAAGATCTTGATCAGCATCTCGGGGTTGTCGGGAGCGAAGAACCAGAAGGCGCCGCCCCGGGCGAGCCCGATGTTGCCGAGCGGGACCGCGTTGCCGGCGCCGGCGAGGCCGCCGTTCTGGGCGGTCTGGTAGGCCACCTCGACCTTGAAGCGGCGGTCCCCCGGCCGGTCGTCCAGGCAGAGCGAGGTGGGCGTGGGGACGCAGGGGGCGGCGAGGCTCCCGGTGGCGTAGAGGGTGGTCACGAGCTGATACGGCCCTCCCGGACCGGAGGCCCCGTCGACCAGCGCGTACCAGGGGCCGGCGGCGGGCGCCGGGACGTCGCAGAAGGCGAGAGTCCCCCTGCCGTCGCTCTTGCAGTCGTAGCTCGCGAGCGTGGGCGCGGCGCCGCTCTTCAAATAGAGGTTGTAGTCGTTGGCGCCGAAGCTCTCCGCGGTCAGGCCGACCCGCAGGTGGGTGGCGCCAGGGGGGACGACGAGCGGCACCACTTCGCTCGAGTGGAGCGGGCTCAAGGTGCCGACCGTGCTCGAGAGAGTGCTGCTCGCGCCGCCTGCCGCGGGAATCCCGCCGCAGGCCGTGGTCCCCAGGTCGCTCCCCGCGGAGGTCAGGATCCAGGCCCGCTCGTCGTAGACGTCGGCGAACCAGACATGGTCCGGCGGAGTGCAGTTGAGGCTCGCGCTGTCGCCGCCCGAGGTGGTGCCCGCGATCACCGGGCCGGCCCCGAAGTCGACGAAGAGGGGACCCCCGGAGTCGCCATGGCAGGGGGTCGAGTTGGAGCCCGCCGAGCCGAGGAGGCTGCTCAAGGTGGCGCAGACGTGGGCCGCCCCGTTCAGGCCGTTGACGTTGCAGGCGGCGACGGTCAGGGCGCCGGTGCGCTTGATGCCGGCCCCGGAGGCCGGATCCTCGGTGATCCCGAAGCCCGCGATGACCGCGGGGGTGCCGATCGCCGGCTTGGCGGTGGTGTCGATCGCCGACGGCGCGATCCCGGTCACCGGGCTCGCCAGGTGGACGATCGCCACGTCCCCCTGGTCCCCGAAGGAGAAGGTCGGGTTGACCGCCACGCTCGACACCGCGAAGCGGCCCGCGCTCTGGAAGTAGACGAGCTTGGTCGCCGGGTCGAGCAGGTCGGGGCGGAGGGCGCACTGCGCCCCGGTGAGCGGCCGGCCGGTCTTGGGGTCGATGCAGACGCAGTGAGCGGCGGTCAGGACCGTGCTGCAGCCGATGAGGGTCGCCGAGCAGGCGGCGGACCCGCTGACGAAGATACCGACCGAGGGGTAGGCCGCCGTGGCCAGGCCGTTGACGACCTTGGGTTCCAAGGCGCTGCCGGAAGGAGTCGAGGGGGATGACGTCGCCGCGGCGGAAGGCCGCGGAGCGAGCGCCAGGATGGACAGAGACAGGGAAAGAACGAATGCTCTCCGCACGTTTGGAGCCTCCGAAGCAACCGCCAAGAAGGATGACTGGGCTTGTACGCGGGGTAAGGATACCACGTCGCATCCGCGGTTCGAGATGGCCGCGAAAGGGAATCCGTTGTATCGTCACTCTCACAAGATCGGCAATTTGAGCCTGGCAGAGGAGGAGTGACGCATGCGTGACCCCTGGAGGCACCGTGTTGCAAACCATGTCCTGCGCGCCAGCGCTCTGACCCTGGGGCTCGCGGCCGCGCTGCTGGGCACCGCCGCCCGGGCCGAGTCCCCGCAGGCCCGGGTCGCGCTCGTCTCCCGGGTGGCCGACAGCCAGATCTCCGACACGCCCGGAGCGGACAGCTACCCCGTGAGCCTGAGCGCCGACGGCCGCTTCGTCCTCTTCACCAGCCTCGCGGCCAACGTCGTACCCGGCCAGCGCGACACCAACGGCGCTCTCGACGTCTTCCTGCTCGACCGGGCGACCGGCACGACGACGCTCGTCAGCCACGCCGCCGGGGCGCCGTCGACCGCCTCGGACTCCGGCTTCACCGCCTCCCCCATCCTGAGCGCCGACGGCCGCTGGGCCGCCTACGTGAGCACGGCCAGCAACCTGGTTCCGGGCCTCCTCGGAGCCCACCCCTTCAACGCGCTCGTCCTCTACGACCGGATCACGGACACGACGACGCTCGTGTGCCACGCCGCCGGCTCTCCGGCGACGCCGCCCGACGGCGCCTGCGGGAACGCTGCCTTGAGCGCCGATGGACGCTACCTGGCCTTCGAGAGCAACGCCACCAACCTGGTGCCGGGCCCGTCCAGCGAGGCGACGCGGAACGTCTTCCTCTACGACCGGGTGACCGACCAGACCGTCCTCGTCAGCCACGATCCGGCCTCAGCCGTGCCGGCCACCCCCCGGCCCGAGGCGCCGTCCCTCTCGGCCGACGGGCGGTTCGTGCTCTTCCGGAGCTACGCCGGCCCGCAGCCCGACCTCTACCAGTACGACCGGACGACCGGGATCAACACCCTCGTCAGCCACCAGTCGGGAGACCCCGCCGCCCGGGGCAACGGAGCGTCGCGCGTGGGGGTCATGAGCGCGGACGGCGGCACCGTCACCTTCGTGAGCCTCGCCACCGACCTGCTGCCGGGACCGACCTTCGCGGACCAGGTCTTCCTCTGGGACCGCCTCTCCGGGGCGATCCGCCTCGTCAGCCATGTGGCCGGCGATCCGCTGAGGAGCGACTGCTGCGGGGTCGGCTTCGTCAACCTGAGCGCGGACGGCGGTACGGTGGTCTTCGACGGCAGGCAGCGCAACCTGGTCCCCGGGCCCGCCGACACCTACAACCAGAGCGATGTCTTCCTCTACCACCGCGCCACGGAGACGACGACCCGCGCCACCGAAGATCGGGCCAGCACGCTCGATTTCGGGGCCGGGATCCAGACCGGGGTCAGCGCCGACGGCCAGCGGGTCCTGATCCACAGCGGCAGGACCGATCTGGTGCCCGGGTTGGTGGACGGCAATGGCGCAGGTGACCTCTTCCTCTACGACGCCGGCACCGCCGGCATGGCGCTGGTCTCCCATACCCCCGGCTCCCTGACGACCGCGGGCAGCGCCGGCAGCACGGGCCTGCTCTCGGCCGACGGCCGGACCGTGGCGCTGGGCAGCCTGGCGACCGATCTGGCGGCCGGCCTCCGCGACACCAACGCCGCGCTCGACGTCTTCCTCTACGACGCCGGATCGGCGCAGATCACGCTTCTGCGCCGGGCGCCCGACCTGCCGAGCCTCTCGGCGGGCGGAACGAGCGCGGTCTCCACCTCCCCGGGGCCCTCGGTCTCCGCCAACGGGCGCTGGCTCGCTTTCGTGAGCGACGCCGCCGCGCTCGTCGCCGGGCAGGACGACGCGAACGGCGGTACCGACGTCTTTCTGCGCGACACCCAGACCGGTACCACCGTCCTCGTCTCGCACGCGGCCGGCTCTCCGGCGCGAGCCGGGAACGGCAGGTCCGATGCCCCGGTGATCGATCGCGACGGCCGCTACGTCGCCTTCGAGAGCACGGCGACCGATCTCGTCCCGGGTCAGCAGGACGGCGAGGATTCCCAGGATGCCTTCCTCTACGACCGGGTCACCGGCGCGACGGTCCTCGTGAGCCACGCGAGCGCCGGCGGGAACGTCGCCGCCGGCGGCGAGCTGCCGGTGGTGAGCGCGAACGGGAAGGTCGTGGCCTTTCAAAGCACCGGCGACGCGGTCGTGCCGGGCCAGGTGAACGGGACCGGCCTCGCCAACGTCTTCCTTTACGATCGCGAGGGCGGCTCGATCGCCTTCGCCTCGCGGCGGGCGGGGACCGCGGCCACCGCGGGCGCCGGCGAATCCGTCCGCCCCGCCCTCTCCGCGGACGGCAGGTTCGTCGCCTTCTTGAGCTCCTCTCCCGATCTGGTCCCGGGCGACACAAACCAGTCCGTGGACATCTTCCTCTTCGACCGGGCCGCCGGGACCACGACCCTCGTCTCGCGCTCGGCGGCCTTCCCGGGGCAGACCGCGAACGGCGACTCGCTCCTGTCGGCGATCAGCGCCGACGGCCGGTTCGTGGCCTTCGTGAGCCTCGCGACCGACCTCGTGCCCGGGGGCTCGCCGGACTTCGGCCAGCAGGTCTATCTCTATGACCGGGTCTCCCGCCGTATGGAGCTGGCGAGCCACGCCGCCGGCTCTCCGGGGACCCCGGGAAACGGTCCATCGGATCAACCGGCGTTGGATGCCGAGGGCCGGTTCCTGGTTTTCACGAGCGAGGCCTCCAACCTGACGGTGGGCTCGCCGACGGCCGGGAACAACGTCTTCCTCTACGATCGGGCGAACCGCAAGGCGACCCGGGTCGACCGGCCGTTCCCCGGCCCGAATGACGGTGACAGCTTCTCGTCCGGCCCGGCGGCGATCAGCGCCGACGGCCGCCGGGTCGCCTTCACGAGCCAGGGCACGAACCTCGTGCCCGGGCAGGCGGACGCCAATTCCATCGCCGACCTCTTCCTCTACGATCGGGCGGAGAGGACGACGGTCCTCCTCGACCACCGCGTGAGCTCCCCGGTCGCGGTGGCCGCCGCCGGCGCCGATGGGCCCTTCGCCTTCGCCGCCAACGGCCGATGCGTGGCGTTCGAAAGCCCTTCTTCGGATCTCGTGAGCTTCGATTTCAACGAGCGTCAGGACGTCTTCCTGGCCTGCCTGGGAGGCGAGGAATAGTCTCCGCCAGCGAGGCCGCCAGGATCGCCAGCAGCCCGGCGAGCGGCAGGTGGTGCCGGGCGCCGCCCTCGAAGATGCTGTCGATCGTCCAGAAGTAGAGGATGACGAGCAGGAAGAGCACGACCTCGGCCCGCCGGTGCCAGGAGGTGGCGGCGTGGACGAAACAGGCGGCGAGCACCAGGGCCCAGATCCCCCACCAGTAGGCGTTGGTGCCCAGCTTGAGGAGCGCGTAGGGGAGGCCTCCGATGCCGAGTCCCCGCTTCAGGGTGTCGAAGACCCCCACCGCGTCGTCGCCGAGAAAGAGGGCCTGCTTGGCGAGCGCCAGGGAGAGGAAGCGGGCCGGGTGCTCCCGGATCCACGCCCGGCCCCACCGGTAGCCCAGGCGGTTCTTCGTCAGCTCGTCGTAACCCCGGAGCGGGCGCTCGCCGTCCTCGATCCACCCCCCCGTCGCCAGGGGGTTGTTCGACCGGTAGAAGACGTCGCCGCCGTTGGTCGAGACCAGGACCGGGACGTGGAGCACCCGGTAGTTCCGCGCGGTCCAGGGGAGGACGACGAGGAGCGTCCCGGCCCCGAGCAGGGCGAGCCGGCCCACGGCCCGCGCCACCGGGGTGCGGACAAGCAGCTCGTAGGCGACGAAGACCCCGCCGAGGAGCATCAACGCCGGCTGGGTCAGGATGGTGTAGCCGAAGACCGCGCCCGCCGCCAGACGCAGCCCCACCGCCCGCGCCCCTCGCGCTTCGCCGGCCCGCAGATAGAGCAGGAGCAGGACCGGCAGGAGGAGGATGACGACCAGCTCCTTGGTGGCGGTGCCGGTCGAGGCGATCAGGTCTGGCCAGAGGGCGAGGAGCAGGGTCGCGAGCCGGGCGGTGGCCTCGCCGAAGCGCCGGGCGAAGGCATGGACGGCGAGGATCGACCCGGCGAAGAGCAGGAGGTTGGCG
Organism: Acidobacteriota bacterium; assembly: GCA_034666805.1. Classification (GTDB taxonomy): domain Bacteria; phylum Acidobacteriota; class Thermoanaerobaculia; order Multivoradales; family UBA5704; genus DASQPA01. The sequence goes on along the minus strand of JAXDLD010000592.1, from coordinate 12,294 downwards.
ACGTCGACCACCCACGGCCCCACGCCGAGGAGGCGGAAGTGGGCGAGCAGGAGGAACGGGTAGCCCGGCGGCCATTCGGCCCATTCGCCACCCCGGGTCTGATAGCTGAGCCCGTTCGCCATCCGCGCCGCGAGCTCGTAGTAGGCGAGGCCGTCGGAGGTGAACGGGGCAGGGAAGAGGAGCGCCCAGGCGAGGCGCGGGACGATCCCGGCCGCGATCACCAGGGCGAGCCAGCGCCGGTGGGGGATGGCCGTGAGACGCCCGCTCGCGGCCTGCAACCAGGCCGCCAGGCGGAGGCGGACGGTCCAGAGGAGGGCCGCGGTGACCGCCGCGGCAGCCAGTCCCAGGGTGATGCCGATCCCCGCCCGGCTGCCGACCGCCAGGTCCCAGGTGAGCTTGGGAACGGTATAGAGCGCCTCCAGGGCCACGAGGACGAACAGCACCGTGAGCAGCCGGCTCGCGCGAGCGGTCCAGCCGGCGGGGACCTCGGCCGGGGCGGTCTCCGCCGCTACGGGCGCACGGAGAGGAGCGAGCGCCGGTGCGAGGGGTCCAGGGAGATGGGAGACGGCGGGCAGGCCGGACAATATCGCTTCCTCCTCGGGCCTGGCGGATGGGGACAGCTACTAAACATATTGTAGCAGGTGCAAGAATATAGAGCGTTGGCGATGTCTCGCGCGCCCCGGGTCAGCCCCGCGCCCCGCCCTTCCCCTGCGCCGCCCCGGCGGAGGGGGCGGCCCCTCCGCCGGCTCCTCCGTGGCCCGAACGCAGGATCACGCTGATGGCGCCGTTGTTTTCGAGGATGGCCGAACGGACGTCCTCGACACAGCTGCAGCCGGCCTGGCGGAGGGCCGCCTGGAGCTCGTGGCGGGTGAGCTTCGAGGCCGCCATGACGTCCTCGAAGAGCTTGCCGTCGTGGATCAGCACCTGCGGCCGACCTTCGATGATCGCCTCCAGCTTCTTGCTCTTATAGGTCGCCAGGCCTACGAGATAGTTGAGGGCGACCAGGGTGGTCGCGGAGATCAGGCCGCCCTGGACGGAATTGTCCCCGCCGTTCATCGAGTTCTGCACCGCGTTCGAGAGGACGAGGAGGAGGACGAGGTCGAAGGGGGCGAGCTGTCCGACCTGCCGCTTGCCGGTGAGGCGGAGGAGGAGGATGAGAAACAGGTAGACGATGGCGCTCCTCAGGATCAGCTCCCACCAGTGCACGGTGATGTTCCACATGGGCTCAGGCTCTCCTTTGGGGACGAGGAGATGCTGTCAGGCTTTGTAGCCGCCGTCAAAGGAGCCGGCGGAAGAGCAGGGCCGAGGCGGCGAGCAGCGCCGAGGGGAGCCAGACCCATTTGAGCTCGTTCGTCAGGACCACCGCCCCACGGTGGGTGAACAGCCAGCGCACTCCGAAGTTGGCGACCCGGATGGGACGGAAGGGGAAGAAGTGGCGGCGGTTGTCGAACGGCGCGAGGAGCGCCACCCCTGGGCCGCCGTCGGTCAGGGCGTCCAGGAGGCTGTGGGAGATCGTGGCGAGGAAGAGGAAGAGCCACATCCGCCCTGGCGGCAGCCCGGGCACTCCCCCCCGGAGCCCGAGCCCCACGATCGCCCCGGCGAGCGCCGCCGCGAAGGCGATCGAGTGGGTGAACCCGCGGTGCCCCCAGATCGACCCGTAGCGGACCCCGAGCCGGAAACCGAGGACATCGACGTCCGGCAGGGCCCCGCAGAGCGCGCCCAGGGCCCAGAAGCTCTTCGGCACCTCCGGCCCGCAGAAACAGGCGGCGATCCCCAGTCCGGCGACAGCATGCGAAAAGGCGGTCGGCATCTCTCCTCTCCTCCTCCCGAGGCCGGGCCTGCACCTCACGTGCCCGGCGGCTCTCGACCAGCGGCTCCCCCTTGGCACCCGGCTCGACAGTTGGTATCTTCTGAAGCGCTCGCAACGTCCGCCTTCCCAGTGGAGGTCGCGCATGGCGGCTCTTTCCTTCTTCGACCGCAGCCGGACCGTCGCCCAGCCAGGCTTCAACCGCTGGCTCGTCCCCCCCGCCGCCCTCGCCATTCACCTCTCGATCGGGCAGGCCTACGCCTTCAGCGTCTTCAACCTGCCCTTGGCCCAGGCCATCGGCATCACCAAGCCGGCGGACGGGGACTGGAAGCTCAGCACCCTCGGGTGGGTGTTCAGCGTCGCCATCGTCTTCTTAGGCGTCTCGGCGGCGCTCTTCGGACGCTGGCTCGATCGGGTCGGCCCGCGGCTCGCGATGTTCGCCTCGGCCTGCTGCTTCAGCAGCGGCTTCCTGGTCGGCGCCCTGGGGATCTCGACCCACCAGTTCTGGCTCCTCGTGCTCGGCTACGGGGTGCTCGGCGGGATCGGCCTGGGGCTGGGCTACATCTCACCGGTCTCGACCCTCATCCGCTGGTTCCCCGACCGCCCGGGGATGGCGACCGGCCTCGCCATCATGGGCTTCGGCGGCGGCGCCATGATCGCCTCGCCGCTCTCGGTCGCCCTCATGGACCGCTTCAAGAGCCCGACCTCGGTGGGGGTCGCCGAGACCTTCGTCGCCCTGGCGATCCTCTACTTCGTCTTCATGATGTTCGGCGTGCTGACCGTCCGCGTACCCCCCGAGGGCTGGCGGCCGCGCGGCTTCGTCCCCAAGCCGGCGGGATCGCAGACGCTGGTGACGACCGCCCAGGTCGAGGTCGGCACGGCGTGGCGGACGCCGCAGTTCTGGCTCCTCTGGGTCGTCCTCTGCATGAACGTCACCGCCGGGATCGGTGTCTTGAGCCAGGCCTCGGCCATGAGCCAGGAGATGTTCCCCGGGAGGATCACGGCGGCGGCGGCGGCCGGCTTCGTCGGCCTGCTCTCGCTCGCCAACATGGGGGGCCGCTTCCTCTGGTCGTCGCTCTCGGACGTCATCGGACGCAAGGCGACCTATGCCATCTTCTTCACCTTGGGCGCCGCGCTCTACGCCTTCATCCCCACCACCGGGCGGATGGGCAGCGTCGCCCTCTTCGTCCTCGGCTACGCGATCATCCTGTCGATGTACGGCGGCGGCTTCGCCACCGTCCCCGCCTATCTCCGCGACCTCTTCGGCACCATGCAGGTGGGGGCCATTCACGGCCGCCTGTTGACCGCCTGGTCGGCGGCCGGAGTCCTCGGGCCGGTCCTCCTCAACTACACCCGCGAGCACCGGATCGCCCAGGGCGTGCCCAAGGCGCAGGCGTACAGCACCACCATGTACATGATGGCCGGCCTCCTGGTGATCGGTTTCGTCGCCAACCTGCTGGTCCGGCCGGTCGATCCGAAATACCACTACAAGGGAGGGAGCGGGCCGTCCGCCCGCTAGGAGGGAGCCATGCCTGAAACGCCCAACCCGGTTCCCGCCGTGAACCCCGGCGACGCGCCACCCGACCCGATGGCGACGCTGAAGCTGGCCGGCGCCTGGCTCTTCGTCGGCATCCCCGCCGCCTGGGGGATCTGGCAGGTGTTCCAGAAGTCGCTGGCGCTGTTCCGGTAGGGGACACAAAAAAACGCCGCCGGCCCAGGTAGAGCCGGCGGCGCCTTTCATCCCTGAAACTTCAGTCTACCGGCCGCCGCGGACGCGGACGGACGGCCGCCGGGACGGACCGGCGGCACGCCGCATGGGCGACCCGCCGGGCGACGCCGGCCGCGGCGACTCCGCGGAGCGGCCGGCGGGGCGCGCCTGCCCCTGGCCTCGCGCCGCGGTGCTGCGGGCCGCCCCGGCGGCCGGAGCCTGGGACCGGCGGGCGGCGTTGACCTGGGCGCGGGCCCGGTCCTGCGACTTCCGGGCCCGGATCTCGGCGATCCGCTCGCCGATGGGGATCTCGAGCTTCTCGTTCGGCCGCTGGGAGTAGTCGAAACCCTCCAAGGTGAGGCGCGGCAGGCGCTTGCCCACCGCCCGTTCGATCGCCGACAGCTCGCCCTGCTCGGCCGGGGCGGCGAAGGTGAAGGCGTCCCCCTTGGCCTCGGCCCGGGCGGTGCGGCCGACCCGGTGGATGTAGTCCTCCGGCAGGTTGGGGACGTCGAAGTTGATGACGTGGGAGAGCGCCTCGACGTCGATGCCGCGGGCCGCGATGTCGGTCGCCACGAGCACCCGATTGGCGCCGGACTTGAAGCGCTTCAGGGCCTCGGTGCGCTGCCCCTGGCTACGGTTGCCGTGGATGCGGTCGCAGGTGATGCCGTGCCGGGTGAGGTAATCGGCCACCCGGTTCGCCCGGTGCTTGGTGCGGGTGAAGACCAGGGCGCTGTCGATCTTGCCCTGGCGGAGCATCTCCAGGAGCAGGGCCGACTTGAGCTCCTGCGCTACCGGGTAGATCGCCTGGGTGACCCCGGTCGCCGGGGCCGACGGGCGGTCGATGTTGATCTTCACCGGGTCCTTGAGCATCTCGCGCGAGAGGGCGAGGATCGGCGCCGGCAGGGTGGCGGAGAAGAAGAGGGTCTGGCGGACCGCCGGCAGGTGCTTCAAGACCCGGCGGATGTCGGGGAGGAAGCCCATGTCGAGCATGCGGTCGGCCTCGTCGAGGACGAGGACCTCCAGGCCCTGGAGCCGGGCATAGCCGTGCTGGAAATGGTCGAGGAGACGCCCCGGGGTGGCGACGATGACGTCGACCCCGGTCTTAAAGGCGCGCTCCTGGGGACCCATGCCGACGCCGCCGTAGACCGCGGCGCCGCGGAGACCGGTGTGGGCGGCGAGCGCCTGGAGGTGCTCGGCGATCTGCGCCGCGAGCTCGCGGGTGGGGGCGAGGATGAGCGCCCGGGTGGTGCCGCGCGGCTTGCCGAGCAGGCGGTGGAGGATGGGCAGGAGGAACGCCGCGGTCTTGCCGCTGCCGGTCATGGCGCAGGCGAGCAGGTCCCTCCCGGCGAGGCCGGGCGGGATGGAGTCGGCCTGGATCGGCGTCGGCTTGTCGAACCCGAGGGCGTCGACGCCCTTCAAAAGAGTCGGGTGGAGATCGAACTGGGAAAAGCTCATATATGGACAGACCTTTCGGCTGCGCACGTCGAGAGCGCAACGCTAGGTGATTCCGGCGAGATGTAGAGGAGACGGGGGACTTGCCGGTGGAGGCCGCCGCTCGGGCTCGGGAACGCTTCCCGAAGCTGCCCTTGCAGACCCGAACTAGGAACCTCGAGCGGTGAAGGGATGGCCAGTGTCTCATATCTTGGACGGTTTGTAAAACCGGGGGGCCGGGGAAGCCGGAGAACGCTGGGGAATAAAGACGGGGAAAACCGGTCTGGAGCGGAAACGCGCGACTTGCGCAAAGGAGACCCATGAAGACCTACCGCCGGACCGCCTTCGCCCTCGCCCTCCTTTTGACCCTCGCCGGTACCGCCCTCGCCGCGGACGGCAGCGGGAGCCTCCAGATCGTCACGCCTGCCGACCACGCGCAGCTCGACGCCGGCGAATCCTATCCGCTCGAATACATCGTCACCCTGGGACCGGGGGACGACCACTTCCACGTCTGGGTGGACGGCGAGCGCAGCCCGGGCATCCACGACCTCAAGGGGACCTACAGGCTGCCCAAGATGACCGCGGGCGCGCACGTGATCACCTTGAAGCTGGTCGACAAGGGGCACGTCCCCACCGGCCCCCAGACATCGATCCAGGTCAACGTGAAGTGAAGGGGCGGCCCTGACCCGAACTGGAGGTACGATCGCGGAGGCGGGTTCCACCTCCATGCTGAGCTCGATCCGAGATCGCCTCTTCCGGCAGGACGGCCGGCACCGCTTCGAGCAGGCCGTCCTGCCGCACCTGGACGCCGCCTACGACCTCGCCCGCTGGCTGACCCGGAACGACACCGACGCCGAGGACGTGGTGCAGACCGCCTGCCTGCGGGCGTTGCAGTTCTTCGACGGCTTTAAGGGCGTCAACGCCCGGGCCTGGCTGCTGACGATCGTCCGCAACACGTTCTACTCCTGGCTGGAGCAAAAGGGCCGCGGCGGCTCGGGCGGCGAAATTGCGGCGCCGTTCGACGAGGCGATCCACTCCGGGGAGGGGGCCACGACCGACCCCGAGATGGAGCTGCTCCGCCGGGCGGACGGCCGGCTGCTGCGCCAAGCCTTCGAGGCGCTGGCCCTGCCCTTCCGGGAGGTCATCGTGCTGCGCGAGCTCGAAGGGCTGTCGTACAAGGAGATCGCGGCGGTCGCCGGTATCCCCGTAGGCACCGTCATGTCGCGCCTGGCGCGCGCCCGCCGGCAGCTGCAGGAGTTTCTCATCGCCCACGGAGTGAAGGAGGGAGCGCCATGAGCTGCCCGGAGATCGAGCACGGGGTCGCGGCCTATTTAGACGGCGAGCTGGACCTGACGAGCACTCTGGCCTTCGAGCGTCACCTCGGGGAGTGCCCGGACTGTGCCCGGGCGCTCGCCAGAGAGGAGGCCCTGCGCGAGGCGATCGGCCGGGCGGGCCTCCGCTTCACGCCCTCTCCGGAGCAGACCCGGCGCCTGCGCCGCGCCGTCCACACTCTGGGCGACTCGGCCAGGCCGGCCGCTCCACGCTGGCCGGCGGTCTGGCGAGCGCCTGGAGGCGCTTGGCGGCTCCAGGCGCTCGCCGCGATGCTCCTGGTCGCCATCGCCTCCTGGAGCCTGGGGCGTTTCGGAGCGCCGCGGCTCGCCCCCGACGACATGGCCGAAGAGGTCGTGGCGAGCCACGTCCGCTCGCTCCTCGCCGGCCATCCGGCCGACGTGGCCTCGACCGACCGGCACACGGTCAAACCCTGGTTCACCGGCCGGCTCGACTACGCGCCCGCTGTCGTCGATTTAGCCGGCCAGGGCTTCCCCCTCGCCGGCGGCCGGCTCGACTACCTCGCCCATCACCCGGTCGCGGCCCTCGTCTACCGGGCCGACCGCCATGTCGTCAACCTCTTCACCTGGCCCGCCGCCTATAGCGCGGATCACGCAGGGCCCACCCCCGCCGCCCTCACCCGCCAGGGCTTCCACGTCGTCCACTGGACCGCTGCCGGCATGACCTACTGGGCGGTCTCCGACGTCGCGGAGGACCGCCTGCTCCGGTTCGCCCACCTGCTCGCGGCAGGCGCCCCGCCCTAGCTACAGGGCAGGGCGTCCGTGTCGGTGACCGGCGCCACGCTCCGGAGGTCCGGGTTCGAGTAGGTCTTGACGTGGCCCGTGACCGTGTCGGTGACGGTGATCGCCAGGCCGACGTTGGTCCCCGCCGAGTAGAACACCCAGTAGCGCAGGGTCGTCCCCGTGCAGGCGTTCAGGACCTTGATCAGCATCTCGGGGTTGTCCGGCGCGAAGAACCAGAAGAGGCCGCCCCGGTTGACGCCCAGGCTCGCGAGCGGAATCGCGTTCCCCGAGCCGGCGAGGCCGCCGCCCTGGGCCGTCTGGTAGAGGACCTCGACCTTGAAGCGCCGGTCGCCGGGCTTGTCGTCCAGGCAGAGGGTGGTGCCGGCGGGGACGCAGGGGGCGGGCAGGGCCGCGGGCCCAAAGGTGGTCGTCACGAGCTGGTACTCGCCTCCCGGGCCGGCGATCCCGTTGACCAGGGCGTACCAGGGGCCGGCGGCCGGGTTGGGGACGTCGCAGAAGGCGAGGGTCCCTTTCGCCTCGTTCTTGCAGTCGAAGCTGGTCGTGGTCGGCGGGGTGCCCTGCTTCAGGTAGAGATTGTAGTCGTTGCGGCTGAAGTTGTCGGCCGTCAAGCCGGCCCGGAGGCGGGTCGTGCCGGGCGGGACGTTGATCGGGGTGACCTCGCTGGGATGGGTGGGGAAGAGCGATCCGCCGGCCGAGGCCACCACGGTGCCGAGCCCGCCCGCCCCGGCGAGGCCGCCGCAGGAGACCGTCCCCAAATCGCTCGCGTTGGCCTGGATCCAGGCCCGGTCCCTGAAGACGTCGGCGAAGAAGAGGTGGTTCGGCGCTGCGCAGTTGGGGTCGGCGCTGTCGCCGCCCGAGGTCGTCCCGGCAAGCGTGGGGCCGGCCGCGGTGTTAACGAAGAGCGGACCGCCGGAGTCGCCGTGACAGGTGCCGGAGTTGACCCCGGGCGTCCCCAGGGGGGGGTTGAAGTTGATGCAGAGGTGATTCGCCTTGTTGATGCCGGTGAGGCCGCAGGTCGCCACCGTGGCCGCGCCGGTGCGCTTGATGCCCGCGCCGGAGGCGGTGTCCTCGGTGACGCCGAAGCCGACGAGGACGGCCGGCGTGCCGAAAGCCGGCTTGGCCGCCGTGTTGATCGGCGACGGCGTGATCCCGGTGACGGGGGCCGCCAGGTGGAGGATCGCGAGGTCGCTCTCCTGGGCGAAGTTGAAGGCGGGGTTGACGGTGACGCTCGAGACGGCGACGAGGCCGGCCTGGTGGAAGTAGACCGTCTTCGTCGCCGGATTGAGGAGGTCGGTCCGCTTGACGCAATCGGCGCCCGTCAGCAGGGAGTTGGCGATCAGGTCGCTACAGACGCAATGGGCGGCGGTGATCGCCGTGCTGCAACCGATGAGGGTGGCCGTGCATCCGATCTGTCCGTTGAGGAACAGGCCCACCGACGGATAGTCGGAGGTAGTGAAGCCGTTGACGATCTTGCTCTCCAGCGCCCGCGGGAGAGCCGTGGTCTCCCAGGCGGCCCGGACCGGCGCGGGTTGGACCAACGTGAGAACGAGAAGGAGAGCCGAGATCAGGATCGTCTTCACCTTAGATACCTCCGCGGAGCCGAAACGCCGCAAGCTGATGTAGGACAGGGACTCTAACATCCCTCACTCCGCGAGGACCCGTCATTTGAGATACTTCTCATACCAGGCGACGATCCGGTTCAGGCGGTCTAAGAGGTGCTTTTCCTCGCGCAGGCCGTGCCCCTCGCGCGGGTAGAGGACGAGCTCGGCCGGCACGCCGTAGCGCTTGAGCGCATGGTAGAGCTGCTGGCTCTGGCCGACCGGATCGGTGACGTCGTTCTCGCCCTGGAGGATCAGGGCCGGGGTGTGGGCGTTCTTGACGTGGGTGATGGGCGAGCTCTTCTGGAAGCGCTCCGGGTGCTCGTAGGGGAGGCCGTAGAACCACTCGTCGTAGGCCGAGCCGTCCTCGGTGCCGAACTCGCTCGCCAGGTCGGCGAGGCCGGCGCCCACCACCGCCGCCTTGAAGCGCGGGGTCTGGGTGATCGCCCAGGCGGACATGTAGCCGCCGTAGGACCAGCCGCCGACGCCGAGACGGCCGGGATCGGCGAGGCCGCGCTTGACGAGGAGGTCGACCCCGGCCATGACGTCCTTGAAGTCGCCTCCCCCCCAGTCGGCGCGGTTGCTCTCGATGAAGGCCTGGCCGTAGCCCGTCGAGCCGCGGGGGTTGGGGTAGAAAACGAGGAAGCCGCGGGCGGCCAGGAGCTGTCCCCAGGACTCGAAGCAGTCGCACCAGCGCCCGGTGGGGCCGCCGTGGACGAGGACCACGAGCGGCAGCCGCCGGCCCTCGGCCCAGCTCGCCGGTTTCAAAAGCGACCCCTCGATCTCGCGGCCGTCGAAGCTCGGATAGCGCAGGATCTCGGGGCGGATTACCGGCAGCGCGGCGGCGCTCTCGTTCAGGTGCGTCACCTTCTCCGGCGCCCTTCCGGGCAGAGCGAACCAGATCTCGGCCGGCTCGGCGGTGCGCTCGGCGGTGAAGACGAGAGCGCCGCCGGGCAGGAGGGCGAAGCTCCGCGGCGGCGAGGGGGGCTCGGGCTGCGGCTCGATCCTGGGCGCCTTGGGCGTCCCTTCGAGGTTGACCGCGTAGAGCCGGCTGCCGAAGCCGATCCCGGCCAGGGCGAGGAGGTGGCTGTCGTCGCGGAAGGCGAAGTCCTCGATCCCGCGGTCGAGGCCCGCCGCGGTCAGGTTGCGCGCCGGGCCCGGCGGCGCGAGCGGCTGGAGGTAGAGGTCATGCGGGAGCGGTCCGTCGACCCGGCTGCCCAGGTAGGCGAGAGAGCGGCCGTCCGGGGAGACCCGGAGCCGGTCCCAGGGACCCTTCGGAGTGGCCACCGGATCGAGCTTGCCGGTCGCGGCGTCGACTGCGTAGAGGCGCTCCGTCCACTGGTCGACCGCCGGCCGGTCGGTGGCGGAGACGTAGAGCCGGTCGCCCTGGGGGGCCCACTGGATCTCGTCGATCGACCAGGGGGGAGTGGTGAGCTGCCGCGCCTTGCCGGACTCGGCGTCGACCAGCCAGAGGCAGGTGGGCCGCTCGTCCCGGTCGACGACCCGGGCATCGTCCTTCTCCTTCTCCCGCTTCTCCTCGGCCTCCGGCTTGGGCTCGGGGGCGAGCACGGCGATCCGCTTGCCGTCGGGCGACCAGGCGAAGCCCTGGACGGCGGACTTCAAGTCGGCCACCCGCACGGCCTCGCCGCCGTCGGCCGGCAGGCGCCAGAGCTCGGTCCGCTCGCCGCGGTCAGAGAGGAAGGCGAGCGCGCCGCCGTCGGGGGACCAGCGGGGGGACCACTCGGACTTGGCCGAGTTGGTGAACTGGCGGACCGCGTGCGTCTTGACGTCGAGCATCCAGACATGCCGCCGCGCCCGCTCGCCGGAGGGGGGCTCGGTGACCGTGAAGGCGACCCGCTCGCCCCCCGGGTTGGGGCGGAGGTCGGCGAGCTGCCGCCGGGAGAGCACCTGCTCGGGGGAGAGCGGAGCCGGCGAGGGCGCCGGGGCTTCGGCTGCGAGGGCGCCCTGAAGGGCGAAGACGAGCCACGATGCAGCCAGGGCGAGACGCTGGGTAGAACGCATGGAGGCTCCTTTTCGGGGGTGGTCCGACACCGCGGAGTATATAGGCGTCGGGCGGTCACGAAGGGATGTGTGGCATACTTTGAAAAGGGGGCGCACATACCTGTTGCGGTGCTATCTTGACCCAGCGAAAACGACTGTTCAGGGGTAGAGACCCTCGTGAGGTGCCCATGTATGGGCTGACGGAGGCAGCGCAGTATCTGCACCTGCCCCGGGCAACCCTGCGCGCCTGGGTGGACGGTCGCTATTACAAGGCCGGTGGGGAGCGCCGCTTCTCGTCCCACTTGATCGAGCGTCCCGACCCCTCCGACGAACGCCTCTCCTTCACCAATGTGGTGGAGGCTCACGTCCTCCGCGCTTTGCGCGTAGAGCATGGTGTGCCCATGCAGCTCGTTCGCAAGGCTCTCGAATACGCGGAGTCTGAGTTCGGCATCGATCGATTGTTGATCAGCGAGCAGCTCCTGGCCTCGCCAGGCGAGATGTTCTTGAAGGAATACGGGCGCCTGCTCAGCCTGACCCGATCGGGGCAGTTCTCCCTGGAGCAGGTTCTGGAGCGTCACCTACGGCGTCTGTCCCGGGATGTCCTGGGCCTGCCGATCCGCCTCTACCCTTTCGTCGCGCCCGATGTCTTCAACGATCGCCGAGCCATCACCATCGATCCGCGCGTCGCTTACGGTCGCCCCAGCATCGCCAGCAAAGGGATCAGTACTGCCATCTTGGCGGAGCGGGTGGACGCGGGCGAGTCCATCCCCGAGCTCGCGGAGTACTACGGGCTGGAGCGAGAGGACGTCGAGGAGGCGCTCATCTACGAGGGGCGCCGCGCCGCCTAGCCCGGCTTTCGTCGAGACCACCGCACCACGAGACCGCTCATTTTAACGAACCGCCTGCGGTCGCGGGAGGATGGCCCTCATGCCGCGTAAATCGACCGCCAGCGCGCCTTCCCCTGTTTTTTTCGTCGACGCGGACTTGTCGGATCGCATCTTCTGCCAGATCCTCACCGATGCCGGTATCCGATTCGAGCGCCATGACGACCACTTCGACCCTGGCACTTCGGACGAAGAATGGCTGTCCGTGGCAGGCAAGAATGACTGGATCGCTCTCAGCCACAACAAAAAGATCCGCCGGAATTCCGCCCAGGTAGATCGCCTGATGGAGGCCGGCCTCCGCGCTTTCATGCTGATCGGCGATGCCGTTCCCAATCCGCCGGGACAGCGATCGGTCTTCACCCGCACGCTGGCGGAGAACTTCGTCCGCACTCTGCCCTCGATCCATCGATTCCTGGCTCGCCACGAGGGCCCCTGGATCGCCAAGCTCTACCGGCCCGAGCGATGGGGCGAAGGCGTGGAGCCTGCTCCGGGAGAGATCCGGATGTGGCTGACGATGCAGAAGTGGCTGCGGGAGAAGTGAGCCGGGAACCGGATAGAATGTTCCCACCAGACCTCGGCCCGCCGGCACAACGATTCCCAGAAAGAGACCAAGTGAACCGCATCCTCAAGGTCGTGACCGGTGTCGGGGGCCTCCTCGCCCTGGCCGCGCTGGGGACGGGGCTCAAGGCCGCCCCGGCGGGCGAGCGGCCCGCCCTCGCTCGGCGCGGCATGCTGCCCGAGGACACCTGGTCGGTGCGCGAGGTGACCGCCG
>JAXDLD010000591.1:0-12592 GCA_034666805.1 Acidobacteriota bacterium | reverse complement strand
GACCCCGCCCAGGGCCACCCGGGCGGCCCGGATCGTGCCCCCGTTGAGGTCGAGCGCCACGGCGGCCGAGGCGAGGGCGAACTCGTAGCTCGCCCGGTCGCGGATCTTCAGGTAGTGCGAGCGCGCGAACCAGGGGGTCGCCGGCAGCTCGACCGCGGTGATCAGCTCGCCGTGCTCCAGCACGCTCTCCCGCGCCGGGTCCTCGCCATAGGGGACATGGAAATCGGCGATCGGGATCGTCCGCTCGCCGCCGTTCGCCCGCCGGGTGTGGACGACCGCGTCCAAGGCGACCATGGCGACCGGCATGTCGCCGGGGGAGGTGGCGATGCACTTCTCGCTCGTCCCGAGCACCGCGTGGATGCGGTTGTAGCCTTCGAGGGCGGAGCAGCCCGAGCCCGGCACCCGCTTGTTGCAGGCGGCGTAGGCGGGGTCTCTGAAGTAGTAGCAGCGGGTCCGCTGCAGCAGGTTGCCGCCGACGGTCGCCATGTTGCGGAGCTGCGGGCTGGCGCCGGAGAGCAGGGCTTCCGAAAGGGCCGGGTAATTCTTACGGATCGCCGGGTCGTTGGCGAGGTCGCTGTTCTTCACCAGGGCGCCGATCCGCACCCCGCCGCCGGGGAGCGGCTCGATCCGGGAGAGGGGGAGGGCGTTGATGTCGACCAGGGCGGCGGGCTGCTCGACGTCGAGGCGCAGGAGGTCGACCAGGGTCGTGCCGCCGGCGAGGAACTTCGCCCGCGGGTCCTTCGCCACCGCGGCGACCGCCTCCTCGGGCCGGCTGGCGTGGGTGTAGGAGAAGGGGTTCATGCTCTCCCTCCCCGCGCTTCCTGGACCGCGGCGACGATGTTTGGGTAGGCGCCGCAGCGGCAGAGATTGCCGCTCATGCACTCGCGGATGGAAGCCGCGTCGGCCGGGCAGCCTTCCTTCAGGAGGCCCACCGCCGAGACGATCTGCCCCGGCGTGCAATATCCGCACTGGAAGGCGTCGTGCTTCAGGAAGGCGGCCTGGACCGGGTGGAGCTCGCCGCCCTGGGCGAGCCCCTCGACCGTCGTCACCCGGCGCCCGGAGGCCATGGCCGCCAAGGTCAGGCAGGAGAGGACCCGGCGGTCGTCGACGAGCACCGTGCAGGCGCCGCACTGCCCGTGGTCGCACCCCTTCTTGGTGCCCGTCAAGGCCAGGTCCTCGCGGAGCGCATCGAGGAGGCTCGTCCGCGGATCGAGCCGGAGCGCCCGCGCCTGGCCGTTGATGTTCAGGTGGACGGGGATCGTGGGACCCGCCGGAGCTGGGGCATGGGGGGCGGCGGCCGGATGGGAGGGGGGCGCGGACTTGACCGCCGCGGCGGCGGCCTGGACCATCGGCAGCGCCGCCAGGGAGAGGCCGATGAAAACGCGGCGGTTCAAGCCTTCCGGCGGGCTGCTCTCTTCGAGGTCGGGGGGAATGTCGTCTCGGTCGTCATGGCTGTTCAAAAGATGTCTCCTGCGGTACGACCCGGCTTGGGATCTCTCATGAAAGGCAAGCAAAAATCGTTCCTCGGGGATGGATCGGGTAGGGATCTCGTTCCATCCGATCGGCTTTCTCCGGCACGGCCTGTGCACATCCCGGAAACGCAGGCCGTAAACGGGCCTGCCGGAGATCTGAACGAAAGGAGCGCGTATGCCGGTACTGTCGGAGGCCCAGCACATCATCCTCATGCAGTTCCATGAGGCCAAGGGCGACCGGGTGGGAGCCAAGGTCGGAGAAGTGGTCGCCGAGGACGACTTCCGGGCCACCGAGGCCGAGAGCCCCGGGGTGGAGTTCGACGGGGCGTACGACGACCTCGTCGCCAAGGCGCTCGTCCGCCGCGAGAAGGAGGGTTACGCCCTCACCCAGGAGGGGTACGACTACCTCTATGCCGGCCAGGGGGCGATCCGGTAGCGCCGGGCCCTCCATGTCGACCGGCACCCTTGAGGGCCGCCAGGAGGCCACAGGGCGGGAGACCACGGGGAAGACGGAGGAGGTTCGCGACTACTACCACCGCATCCTCCCTTACTACGACGCCGAGCTGGCCGACCGCGGCGACGACGGTTTCTGGACCTGGGCGGCGGGGGAGCCCCACCCCGCCCGGGTCTTGGAGCTGGGCTGCGGCACCGGCCGCGCCACGGCCTTCCTCGCCCGGAGCGCCGCCCGGGTGGTGGGCTTCGATCTCTCGCCGGAGCTCGTCGCCGTGGCCCGCCGGAAGCTCGCGGGACACCGAAACGTCGAGCTTCTCGCGGCCGACATGCGCGACCTCGCCCTGCGGGACAACTTCGATCTCGTGACGGCGGTAGACGACCCCTTCTCTCACCTGACCGAGGACGACGATCGGGCTCGCGCCTTCGCCGCCGCCGCCCGCCACCTCGCCCCGGAGGGTCGCTTCCTCTTGGACGCGGCCTGGTTCTCGCCCCAGGCGAGGAAGAAGGCCGCCGGCTCGGAAGGGCTGGTCCGGGAGCACTCCGTGCGCCGGCCGTCCGGCACTGGTGGCGGTGGGAAAGGGGGAGACCTCGTCGTCCATCAGGTCTGGCACTGCGACGCGGACAGCCGGGTCTGCTCCGCCCGCTTCGAGTACCGGACGGCCGATCGCTCCGAGGCGGAGGCGAGCTTCCCGGCCCGGCTCTGGTCGCTAGGCGAGCTGACCGCCCGGGCCCATAAGGCCGGCCTCGTCGTCGCCCATGTCTGGGGGGACTACGACCGCCGCCCCTGGGCGCGCCTGACCTCCACCCGGATGATCGCCGAGCTCCGCCCGCGCTGAATTGGGGTCGCGCGTTACTCCCTTGCTCGCTATAGCGAAGTTCGCTATAGTCGGGCTATGCGGTCCTTCACTCTCTCTCGCGACACCCTGCACATCCTCATCGCCCTGGCGGACCGGGACCGCCACGGCTACTCGATCCTCCAGGAGATCGCCGAGCGCACTGGCGGCCGGGTGCGCTTGAGCCCCAGCACCCTCTACAGCGCCATCCGGCGGCTGCTCGAAGAGGGACTGATCGAAGAGCTGGAGGAGCGGCCCGACCCGGAGCACGACGACGAGCGCCGCCGCTACTACCGCCTCGCCGAGGCCGGGAGGCGGGCGGCCATGGAAGAGGCCCGGCAGCTCGAAGAGCTGCTCCAAAACGCCCGCTCCGCCGGCCTGGTGCCGACTTAAGGGTTAGCCATGGCGCGGGCCCACACCTGGGAGCCCGAGGCGCTCCGCCTCTTCCGCGGCCTCCTCTTTCTCTACCCGGCCGAGTTCCGCGCCGAGTACGGGCGCGAGCTCTGCCTCGTCTTCGCCGACCGCTGCCGGGAGGAGCGCTCGCTCGCCGGCCTCTTCGCGGTCGGCCTGCAGGCGGTTCTGGGAATCTTCCGCGAAGCCCCCAAGGAGCACTACCACATGATCGTCCAGGATTTCCGCCACGCCCTCCGGGTCCTCCGGAAGGACGCGCCCGTCACCGCCGCCGCCATCGCCATCCTCGCCTTGGGGATCGGTTCCGCCACCCTCGTCTTCAGCCTCGTCAACGCGCTCCTGCTGCGGCCGTTGCCGTACCCGGGGCAGGACCGGATCGTCGCCGTCAACGAGTACAGCCCCAAGAATCGGGACGAGAACGGCTCCCTCGCCTTCCCCAACTACGCCGATCTCCGTGCCCGTACCCACCTGCTCCTGGACTTGGGCGTCTATACCCCCGATCAATTCACTCTCCGCGGGGAGGGCGCCGCGGAGCGGGTCCCGGGGGCCGGGGTGAGCGACGGCGTCTTCCGGATCCTCGGGGTGGCGCCGCTCCTCGGCCGCGTCTTCACCCGGGCGGACGTCCTGCCCCACGGCCCGAAGGTGGTCCTCCTGGGCGAGGAGCTCTGGGAGCGCCGCTACGGCAGCGACCCCCACGTCCTCGGCCGGCAGGTCGACGTGGCCGGCGTCCGCTCGACTGTCGTCGGGGTGATGCCCCGGAGCTTCCATTTCCCCGACCGCGCGGAGATCTGGTCGCCGCTCCAGCTCGACCTCGCGACGGTCCGGCGGACCGACCACTACCTGACCGGCGTCGCGCGCTTGAAGCCGGGAGTCTCGATCGCCCAGGCGAACGCCGAGATCGCCGGCCTCTTCCACCAGATCCAGCTCGAGAACCCGGCTGCCAACAACGGCTGGCGGACCCGCGTCCTCCCCTACCGCGACTTCCTCGCCAGCTCCTTTCGGCTGACGGTGCTGACGCTCCTGGCGGCGGTCGGGCTCCTCCTCGCCATCGCCTGCGCCAACGTGAGCAATCTCCTCCTCGTCAAGGCCTCGGCGCGCTCCGGGGAGATGGCCGTCCGCACGGCCCTGGGGGCGACCCGCCGGCGGCTCGCCCGCCAGCTCGTCTCCGAGGGAGTCGTCCTCGGTCTCGCGGGGGGCGCCCTGGGGGTGCTCCTCGCCGTCCTGGGGATCCCGGCGCTCCTCGCCCTCATCCCCATCGACCTCCCGCGCTGGATGGTCTTCTCCCTCGACCACCGGGTGCTCGGCTTCGCCCTCGCCCTCTCGCTCGTCACCAGCATCGGCTTCGGCCTCGCCCCCGCCTTCGGCTCTTTCGGCGAGCTCAGCGGTGCGCTCAAGGCCGGCGGTCGCGGCGGCTCGACCGGTCTCCGCCAGAAGCTCCTGCGGCAGGGCCTGGTGGTGGGCGAGGTGGCGCTTTCGGTCACTCTCCTGACCGGCGCGGGGCTCCTGGTCAAGAGCTTCGTGGCCTTGAAGGGCCAGAGCCTCGGCTACCGCACCGAGAGCGTCCTCGCGGTCCGCTTCGCCTACCCGGAGAACCGCTATCCCGACGGCGCTCCCGCCACCCGCGCCCTGATGGCGCGGATCGCGGAGCAGGTTGAGACGCTCCCGGGAGTCACCTCCGCAGCGATCTCTTCCGGCGTGCCGCTCGACGACGGCTGGGGGCGCATCTTCACGATCGAGGGCCGTCCGCGCCCGCTCAAGGACATGCCGTACGTCAACCACATCGTGACCTCGCCGGGCTACTTCCGCACCCTCGGCATCCCGCTCCTCCGGGGGCGCGACTTCACCGCCGCCGACTACGACGCTCCCCGGATCGTCGTCGTCAGCCGGTCGTTCGCCGAGCGCTACTGGCCGCACGAGAGCGCCCTCGGCAAGCGCATCCAGTTCGGCCCGCCGGACCGCAACGAAGCCTGGCACACGGTCGTCGGGGTCGCCGCCGACAGCCGGCACGGGAGGCTCAAGGGGGAGGACCGCCCCAACGTCTACCTGCCCTACAACCCCGACTTCAGCACGGATTCTCTCCTCGTCCGCACCGCCTCCGATCCGGCGCGGCTGGTGAGCGCCATCCGCTCGCGCATCGTCGGCATCGACCGGGACATCGCCGTCAATCCGGCCCTGACCCTCGCCGAGATCGCCGACCGCGCCGCCTGGCGGGACCGCTTCTCGACCGTGCTCTTCGGCGCCTTCGCCACGCTCGCCCTCGTCCTCGCGGCGGTGGGGCTCTATGCCACCCTCTCCTACACGGTGTCGCTCCAAACCCACGAGATCGGCATCCGCATGGCCCTCGGCGCCACGGCCGCGCGGGTGCGGGGAGGGGTGCTGCGCCAGGGGCTGACCCTGGCCGGCCTGGGTCTCGCCCTCGGCATCGCCGCCGCCCTCGGGCTCACCCGGCTGCTCGCGGCCCAGCTCTACACAGTCTCGCCCCTCGACCCCGCGGCCTACGCGAGCGCGTTCGTCGTGCTCCTGGCGGTGGCGCTCCTGGCCGCCTTCGTCCCCACCCGCCGGGCGACCCGGGTCGATCCCGTGATCGCCCTGCGCCAGGAGTGACGTGCTAACAAAGTGCTATCATCCTCTTGGAGGTGACGGACATGGCCCAACTCCTGGTGCGCAACTTGAGCCCTGAGGTGGTCGAGCGCCTCAAGGGGCGAGCCCGTGAGCACGGCCGCTCCTTGCAGGCGGAGGTCCAGCGCATCCTGGAGGAAGCGGCCGGACGACGCATGGAAGAGGCCCGCGAGCTCGCCGACCGGATCCGCGCCAGCCTTGCCGGTCTCCCCCACTCCGACAGCGCGGAGCTCCTCGCCGACGACCGCGCGCGATGAGGCGCTGCGTCGTCGACGCGAGCGTCGCGGTCAAGTGGTTCGTTCCCGAGGTCCACTCCGAGGAGGCGCTCCGACTGCTGTCCGCCGGCCGCGAGCTCCTGGCTCCGGACCTCCTGCCTGCCGAGTTCGGGAACATTCTATGGAAGAAGACCCGCCGCGGAGAGATCGGGGTGCCGAAAGCGGTGGAGATCCTTCGTGCACTGGCTGAAATCCCCCTTCATGTCTCCTCCTCTTCCAGGTTGCTGGAGTCCGCCTATCTCCTGGCGGAGAAGTTCCAGCGCACGGTATACGACAGCCTTTATCTCGCGCTCGCGATTCTCGAGGAGTGCCCCATGGTCACCGCCGACCTGAGGCTCGTCCATGCTCTCGCCGGAACCTCCCTCGCCGGGAGGACCGTCTGGGTCGCTGACTTGACGTGATCAAACTCCCGCTCTCACTAGAGTGTAAAATGCCAGCATTCCGTTCTCGCTACCTCCGGCTCTAGGCCGGGAAGGAGAAGCCCGTGTCCGAACCCACCACCGGCTCCACCGCCACGCCTTCCACCACCTTCCGCAGCATCCCAGTCTGGCTCCGCGTCGGGGAGGGGGCGACGGAGATCATCTATCGGACCCATGGCGGGGGCACGGGGCGCGCATCCTGGACGCCCGCCGAGGGCAGCGACACCTTCGGGGTGCCGATCGGGGGGGCCGATTCGCCCGCGGCGGGGACCCTGGTCGGCGAGCGCTACTCCCGGCAGCTTCTCCAGCAGGTGATCCGCGCCGGCGCCCTGCCGCTGCCCATCAACTACGTAGTGACGGACCGGGACGACGACCTCATGAAGCTGGTGGCGATCGGCAACCTCCCGGCCTGGGACGCTCTCGTGGTTCCGGCGGCGGCGAGGGCCGGGGTCACCGCCGATCCGGGTCACGTGGCGCCCAACAGCTCGGCCGGTGCGCCCGGGGTGACACCGGTCGCGACGACGACTCCGCAATCCTCGACGTCTCAGACGTCCGCGGCTGTCGCGACCGCCGCAACGGCGGCGGCAGTGTCGGCAGTGGCGTCTGCCGAGCACGTGGAGACGGAGATCACGATCGGTGGACGGCGCTACCGGCTGACCCTGGATGCTATCTCGTAGAGAGGCCCAACGGGCTGTCGTCCCTTAGCCCAGGGCAACGCCCTGGGCCGGTCTGGCGCTCCGGCGGGCCCATTGCCTTTCCCTCCCCCCTTCCCGTACTCTGGCCTGCTCAAGATTACGAGGAACGACCTTGGACCGCATCCGGAACTTCTGCATCATTGCCCACATCGACCACGGCAAGTCGACGCTCGCCGACCGGCTCATCCAGCGCTGCGGCGCGGTCGAGGACCGGGAGTTCCGCGACCAGATCCTCGACTCGATGGACATCGAGCGCGAACGCGGGATCACCATCAAGAGCAACACGGTCTCCCTCCTCTATACCGCTCAGGACGGGGTGACCTATACCTTGAACCTCATCGACACCCCCGGCCATGTCGACTTCTCGCACGAGGTGCGACGTTCGCTCATGTCCTGCGAGGGGGCGCTCCTGATCGTCGACGCCTCCCAGGGGGTCGAGGCGCAGACCGTCGCCAACCTCTATCTCGCCCTGGAGTACGACCTGGAGATCATCCCGGTCATCAACAAGATCGACCTCCCCTCGGCCGACGTCGAGCGCATCCGGGAGGAGATCGACGCCGACTTGGGGCTCGACCCCTACGCCGCCGTCCTCTGCTCCGCCAAGCAGGGGATCGGGATCGACGACGTGCTCGAAGCGGTCGTCACCCGCCTGCCAGCGCCCGTGGGGGATCCCGAGGCGCCGCTCCGCGCCCTCATCTTCGACGCCCAGTACGACATCTACCGCGGCGTCGTCCTCCTCTGCCGGGTGGTCGAGGGGACGATCCGGCCGGGCCAGAAGGTTCGCCTCATGCACTCGGCGCGGGAGTACGAGGTCGAAGAGGTGGGGATGCTCCGGCTGCGGCGGATCAAGACCGCAGAGATCGCCGCGGGCGGGGTGGGCTACGTCATCGCCGGGGTCAAGTCGGTCTCCGACATCGCCGTGGGCGACACGGTGACCGAGTTCGACCGCTCGGCGGCCGAGCCGCTCCCCGGCTACAAGGAGGCGAAGCCGGTCGTCTTCTCCTCCCTCTATCCGATGGCGACCGACGAGTACGAGGACCTCACCAAGGCCCTGGAGAAGCTGAAGCTGAACGACGCCGCCTTGACCTACCAGAAGGACGCCTCGACGGCCTTGGGCTTCGGCTTCCGCTGCGGCTTCCTCGGGCTCCTCCACCTGGACGTCGTCCAGGAGCGGCTGGAGCGCGAGTACAACCTTTCGCTCCTCCTCTCCGCCCCCTCGGTCCAGTACGACATCTATCTGAACGACGGCACCTTGAAACAGATCGACAACCCCGCCCTCTACCCCGACCCGTCGAACATCAAGAGCGCCTTCGAGCCCTTCATCAAGGCGTCCATCATGGTGCCCGAGCGCTACCTGGGAGTGGTCATGGAGCTCTGCCGCGAGCGGCGGGGGGTGGACACCCGCTTCGAGTACCTGGCAGTCGGGCGCCTGCAGGTGATCTCCGAGCTTCCCTTAGCCGAGGTGCTCTTCGACTTCTACGATCGCCTCAAAACCATCACCCAGGGCTACGGCTCGTTCGACTACGAGATCCTCGACTACCGGCAGACCGACCTGGTCAAGGTCGACATCCTGGTCAACGGCGAGAAGGTCGACGCCCTGTCGCAGCTCGTCCACCGCGAGAAGGCCCGGCCGCGCGCCCTCCACTACTGCGAGAAGCTGGCCGAGACCATCCCGCGCCAGAACTTCAAGATCGCCATCCAGGGGGCGATCGGCGGCAACGTCATCGCCCGCTCGACGATCAACCCCTATAGGAAGGACGTCATCGCCAAGTGCTACGGCGGCGACATCTCCCGGAAGCGCAAGCTCCTCGAAAAACAGAAAGAGGGCAAGAAGCGGATGAAGATGGTGGGCGCGGTCGAGATCCCCCAGGAGGCCTTCGTGGCGGTCTTGAAGACCGAGACGAGCTAGGGAATGAACCCTCGGCGCCAAGCGGTTGACGACCTATTGATGCCTGAAGCCTCCGCCCTCCCCTCGCCGCTGCCGCTCTTCCCGTTGACCGGGTCGCTCCTCCTGCCGGGGAACTTCCTGCCGCTCAACATCTTCGAGCCGCGCTACCGCAACCTGGTGGCGGACGCCGTGGAGGAGGGGCAGCACATCGGGATGATCCAGCCCTTCGTGCCGCGCCAGGACAACTGGCCGGCGCTCGACCTGCCGCCGGAGAACCCGGAGCTCTACGAGGTCGGCTGCGCCGGGCGGATCGAGCGCTGCGAGCCGCAGGCGGACGGACGCTTCCTCCTCCTCTTGCGAGGGGTGACCCGCTTCCGGGTGCGCCAGGAGCTTCCCCTGGTACGCGGCTATCGCCGGGCGCTCGTCGACTACTCCGGCTTCGAGGGGGATTTGAAGGAGACCGACCACCCGCTCACCCCCGGCCGGCTGCTCTCGGCGCTCAGAAGCTTCGGCGAGGCGCACCACCTGGAGCTCGACTACGACCTCCTGGGCGCCCTCCCGGGAGTGTCGCTGGTCAACGGCCTTGCCGTGGCCCTCCCCTTTCCACCGGCCGAGAAGCAGGCGCTCCTCGAAGCGCCGGACCCCGGAGCGCGGGAGGAGCTGCTCCTGGCCCTGATGGGGATGGGGCTCGAACCCACGAGCCCCGAGGAGTACTACTCCCCACCGACCCTCAACTGATCCCCTCGCGGGGATGGAGGTAGACCGATCGCGAACATCGATGGCGACACCCGCGGCTTGAAGACCTCGGTGGTCCGCGCGCTCGAACGGACCTTCCGCCGGCGGGTGCCGCCCGAGCAGGTGGTCTCCCCCGAGCTCGCCCGCCACCTCACCGAGACCTCCCGGGAGATCAACCGCCAGGTCGGGGTGCTCCTCTCGCGCGACGGCACGGTCAAGAACGTCATCGTCGGCGACGCCCACAGCCTGACCCTCCCGGACATCGGGCGTCTGCGCGGCGGGCTCGGCCGCTTCCGCGGCCTGCGCCTAGTCCACACTCATCTGCGCGGCGAATCGCTGACCAAGGACGACTTAAACGACCTCGCCCTCCTGCGGCTCGACCTCGTGGCCATGATCGAGGCCCTCCCCGACGGCCTGCCTGGAAAGATCGAGGTCGCCCACCTCTCCCCCAAGGCGCCGCGCTCCGGGGCGGAGCGGGAGGGCGTGGACTCCGAGCCGTTCGAGCGGCTCTCCGCCCCCGAGCTCTACCGGCTCGACTTCGATTTCGAGGCGACGATCCGCGCTCTGGAGGCCGAGTTCGCGCGGGTGACCTCCGCCGCGGGCGAGACTGACCGCGAGCGGGCCCTGGTCATCGGCTTGAATCCCGACGACGAGCACTTCGAGGAGACCCTCGACCTCGTGCGCTCGGCGGGGCTCGCCATCGCCGGCACCGTCCGCCAGCGCCGGGCCCAGATCCACCCGCGGACCGTAGTGGGGAGCGGCAAGCTCCAGGACATCGTGCTCGAAGCCATGCGGAGCCGCGCCACGGTCGCCATCTTCGACCTCGATCTCAAACCCGGCCAGTCGCGCGCCTTCGAGGATGCCACGGGCTTGAAAGCCATCGACCGCACCCAGCTCATCCTGGACGTCTTCGCCCAGCGTGCCAAGAGCCGGGACGGCAAGCTCCAGGTCGAGCTGGCTCAATTGAAGTACGACCTCCCACGGCTGACCGAGAGGGACGCGGGACTGTCGCGCCTGGCGGGCGGGATCGGCGGCCGGGGTCCGGGTGAGACGGTGATGGAGGTCGGGAGGCGGCGCATCCGCGACCGCATCAGCGCGCTTGAAAAGCAGATCGAGAACCTGTCCCGTCAGCGCGACCTGCGGCGGCGTCGCCGGCGGGAGGAGAAGATCCCGGTGCTCTCGATCGTCGGCTACACCAATGCCGGCAAGAGCACGCTTTTAAACGCCTTGACCGGCAGCGAGGTCGAGGCGGCGGACCAGCTCTTCATGACCTTGGACCCCACGAGCCGCCGCCTGCGCTTCCCGCGCGAGGGCGAGGTGGTTCTGACCGACACCGTGGGGTTCTTGACCGACCTCCCCAAGGACCTGATCGCCGCCTTCCGCGCCACGCTCGAGGAGCTCGCGGACGCCGACCTCCTGCTCCACGTGGTGGACGTCGCCGATCCGCGACTGGAGCAGAAGTATGAGGCGGTGGTGCACATCCTGGAGGAGCTGAAGCTCGACGGCATCGAGCGCCTGGTGGTCTTGAACAAGGCCGACCTCGTCGACCCCAATCAGGTTGCCGCTTGGGGGGCACGCTATCAAGGGGTGGCGGTCTCCGCGGCGAAGCGTACAGGGATGACCGACCTGATCAAAGTCGCCGAGGAGCGGTTGGGACGGGACGAGCCGCTGGTCAAGAGGTACGAGGCGGAATCGCCGGGTGCGTAGCCTTGGGGCCGGTCTCTACCTCCACATCCCCTTCTGCTCGAAGATCTGTCCCTACTGCGACTTCGCGGTCACCACCGGGGGGCGGCAGCGGCGGGCGGAGTTCGTCGCGAGCCTGATCGCCGAGGCCAGGCTGTGGGCGGGGGAGCCGTTCTCTTTCGACACGATCTACTTCGGGGGCGGCACCCCCTCCGCCCTGGACCCGGACGAACTGGCGCGGATCGTCGACGCTCTCCGCTCCTCCCTCTCCATCTCTCCCCAGGCCTGGATCTTCCTGGAAGCCAACCCGGAGGACGTGACGCCGGAGAGCCTGGCCGCCTGGCGGCGGCTCGGCGTCCGCACCCTCTCGCTCGGCATCCAGTCCTTCGACGCCGGCAATCTGGCTTTCCTGGGGCGCCGGCACACCCCCGAAGAGGCACAGCGGAGCGTCCTCCTGGCGCGCGAGGCCGGGTTCCACACGGTCTCGGTCGATCTCATCTACGGCCTGCCGGATCAGGATCTGACCGCCTGGCGCCGGGACCTGGAGGCGGCCGTGGCGCTCGGCCCCGATCACCTCTCCTGCTACCAGCTCACGGTCCACGAAGGGACCCCCTTCGGCCGGCTGGCCGAGCGGGGCCAGCTCGCCGAGCTGCCGGAACCGGCTCAGGCCGACCTCTTCTTTTTGACCCACACCCTGCTGGCCGACGCCGGCTGGCCGGGCTACGAGGTCTCGAACTTCGCCCGCGGCCCCGAGCACCACTCGCGCCACAACCGGAAGTACTGGGACCACACCCCTTACCTGGGCCTCGGCCCCTCCGCCCATTCGTTCTCTGATAGCCGGCGCTGGTGGAACGAGCGGACGCTCGGCCCGTGGCAGGAAAAGGTCGCGCGTGGGGAGCGGCCCCTCGCCGGGAGCGAGGAGCTGGAAGCCGGCCAGCTCGCCTTGGAGGAGCTGATGCTCGGCTTCCGCACCTACGCCGGGGTCGACCTCGAACGGGTCCGCGAGCGCTACGGGATCGACCTCCGGGAAAGGAACGCGGCCTTCGTCGCGCGGCTCGCCGCCGAAGGCCGGGTCACGGTCGAGGGGAGCCGGCTCGTGCCGACCCTCG
>JAXDLD010000590.1:0-7315 GCA_034666805.1 Acidobacteriota bacterium | reverse complement strand
AGCCCGCGCGACTCGATCATGTCGCGCCAGCCCGCGGGCAGCCCGTCGCCGCTCACCCAGGCCGCGGCGTCCGGCGCGGCGGCCAGGAGCATCTCCCGCTCCTCCTCGGAGAAGGCGGCGAGCACCTGGTGGCGGAGAAAGGAGCGCACGGCGGGGATTTCGAGCAGCAGGTCCTCGCCGTCCAGGCCCGCCCCGCCCGTCGCCTCCAGCGCCAGGCGGACGGGGAGATACCAGCCGTCGGTCGCCGCCCGCAGCCCCTCGGCCGCCCGCGGGTCGGGCCGGGTGCCGGTCAGCAGGTACCAGAGGTCGGCCACCTCCCGCGCCTCGAGTAGCAGCTCTTGCGGCGGCACGACGACCCCGGGCAGGGAGGTGGCGCGGCGCTCGGAGGCGAAGACCAGGTGCTGGCCGGGGGTGAGCCACTGCGCGGCGGCGATCGCCTGCTCCGCGGAGCCGGCGCCGGCGATGATGAAGCGGACCCGGTGCGCGCGGGCGGCGTCGAGCGCCGCCCGGAGCTCCCGCTCGCCGGCGAGCTCGCCCAGGGAGAGGCCCATTGCGCGTTCCCCCTCGGCGTTGAGGAGCGCCTCCAGCAGGGCGGCGCGGCCGGTGCCCGGCCAGCCCCAGACCTGGATCAGGGGCTCCTCCAGGGCCCGGAGCCGGCGGACCATCCGTTCGCCGTGGGGTGGAGCCAGGTCCGCTTCGGACACGGCTGCTAACGCCGCGCCGCCGGCCTGGAACCCGCGGCGGAGAGCGCCTCCAGGTTGCCGCCGCGGCGGGTCCGGCCGGAGGCCAGGAGCTCACGGCTCAAGGCGGCCAGACAACGGGTGGTGATCTTGCCGATGCTGGAGGCGCGGTAGCCGAGCTTGGCGGCCACCTCGGGCGGATCGTAGCCGAGCCGGAACCGCAGCCGCAGGAGGGAGCGGCAGCGCTGGGGGACCTTCCCGATCAGCTTTTCCAGGTCGGCGAGCAGGTCGGCGCGCTCCTGGGGCGCCGCCACGGGCTCCGACAGCCATTCGAGGATCGCCGCGTCGACCGCGCGGTCGAGGCGGCGCCGGTTGCCGCGCCAGTACATGAGGCAGAGCCGCCGGAGCGTCCCCAGCAACCAGGACTCGGGGTCGCGGACCGTCTCCCACTGATAGAGAAGGGCGAGGAGGGCCTGCTGTACCAGGTCTTCCGCGTCGGCGACCGGAATGCGGTAGGAGGCGAGGAGCCGCTTCAGCCTCGGCTCGACTCGCAGCAAAAAGTCGTCCAGGGTGACGGGCGCACGATGGTCCGGATCCAGCATGGCAAGGGTGGAAGTACCCTGCCAACGTAACATCTCCATCCCGGCCTGTCCAGCTTATAGAAAGTTACGCACAGGCTCGCGGATCAGGCGCGCAGGCGGTCGCGCACCTGCTGCAGGTCCTCCCAGGTCGGCCGCTTCAGGTCCGGCTCGCGGAGGAGCGCCGCGGGGTGGTAGGTCACCATGGTGGGGATCCCCTGGACCTCGTGCCAGCGTCCGCGCAGGCGGCCGAGCGGCGCCGTATTGCCGAGCAGGGTCTGGGCGGCGACCCGGCCGAGGGCGACCAGGACCTTCGGCGCCACGAGCTCGATCTGGGCCGTGAGATACCCGTTGCAGGCCGCGACCTCGTCCGGCTGCGGGTCGCGGTTCGCGGGCGGCCGGCACTTGACGACGTTGGCGATGTAGACCTGCTCGCGGGTCATCTCGATGGCCTGGAGGATGCGGGTCAGGAGCTCGCCGGCCGGGCCGACGAAGGGCAGCCCCTGGCGGTCCTCCTCCGCCCCCGGCCCCTCGCCCACGAGCATCAGCTCGGCCCGCGGGTCGCCGGAGCCGAAGACCACGCTATGGCGCCCCTCCGCCAGCCGGCAGCGGGTGCAGACGGCGGCTTCGGCGCCAATGTCGGAGAGGCGGGCCAGACGGGCGAGACGATCGATCCCGTCGTCGGCGGCGGCCGGCTGCGAACGGCGGACGTAGAGGTCGCCGTAGCCGATGTCC
The DNA here is from genome assembly GCA_034666805.1 of Acidobacteriota bacterium. Classification (GTDB taxonomy): domain Bacteria; phylum Acidobacteriota; class Thermoanaerobaculia; order Multivoradales; family UBA5704; genus DASQPA01. The sequence continues at coordinate 5,322 of JAXDLD010000590.1, read as the reverse complement.
TTGAGATAATCGAGGAACGGCGCGAGCTCGTTCGAAACGGCGATCCTGGCCATCACTCCTCCGTCCCGCGCAGATCGCCGGTGAAGATGTCGAGAAGGTCCGCCGCCAGCTCCCGCTTGGGCCGGCGGGAGAGGAAGACGGGCTCGCCCGCGCGCCGGAAGACGGTCACCTCGTTGGCCTCGCTGCCGAAGGCGATGTCGCTCCGCGAGACGTCGTTGGCGACCAGGAAGTCGACCCCCTTGCGGGCCAGCTTGGCGCGGGCGTTGGCTTCGAGGTCGCGGGTCTCGGCGGCGAAGCCCACGGTCACCGCGCTCGGCGCCACCCCGGAAACGCCCCGGAGGCCGGCCAAGATGTCGGGTGTGGGTTCGAGCTCCAGGGTGGGCACTCCGGTCTCCTTCTTGATCTTCTCCGGCGCCATTGTACGCGGCCGGAAGTCGGCGACCGCTGCCGTCATGATCACGAGGTCGGCGGCCGGCGCGTGCAGGGCGACGGCGCTCGCCATCTCGGCCGCGGTGGTGACGTCGATCCGCGCCAGCCTGCCGGCGGGGGTGGGCAGGTCGACCGGCCCGGCGATCAGGGTGACCGCCGCCCCCCGCCGCGCCGCCTCGGCGGCGAGGGCGAAGCCCATCCGGCCGCTCGAACGGTTGCCGAGATAGCGGACGGGGTCGATCGGCTCGTGGGTGGGACCGGCGGTGATCAAAACGTTCTTTCCTCGAAGCGTTCCTGCCAGCGGTCCGGCGGCGGACAGCGCATCGATCGCCGTCGCGATCTCCTCCGGCTCGGCCATGCGGCCCATCCCCACCTCCCCCGAGGCGAGCGGCCCGGCGACCGGACCCACCAACCGCGCCCCGCGCCGGACGAGCGCCGCGACGTGCTCCTGGACCGTCTCCTTCTCCCACATGACGGCGTGCATGGCCGGCGCCACGACGAGCGGGCCGGAGAAGGCGAGGGCGGTGGTGGTGAGGAAGTCGTCGGCGAGCCCGAGGGCGAGGCGGGCGAGGAGGTGGGCGGTGGCCGGCGCCACGCAGAGCACCTCGGCCCAGCGCGCCGCGGTGATGTGCGCCTCCTCCCCGCTGCCGGAGGCGGTCAGGTACTCCTCCTGATAGACCGGCGCGCCGGTCAGGACTTCGAGGGTCAGGGGGGTGACGAAGGCGGTGGCGCTCCGGGTCAGGGCGGCGCGCACCTGGTGGCCGCGGGCCGTCAGGCGCCGTACCAGCTCGGCCGACTTGTAGGCCGCGATGCCACCGCTCACTCCCAGGAGGATGCGCACCGCGGCTCCGTTTAGTGGACCTCGTCCGCCGCTTCCTCGGTCTCCGCCACGGGCTCGGGCTCCGGCTGGGGCGGCGGACCGTAGTCCCAATCGACGAGGTTCGAATCGACCTCCTGCATGGCGACGCGGGTCGGCTTGCTCTTCCCCGCATCGATCTTCGGCCGGGCGCCGCGCATGAGCTGCTCGGCCCGCTGGGCCGCCACCAGCACGAAACGGAACTTGCTATCGACCTTGCCGTCTACTCTGTCGTCCATAAGAACGCTCTCCTTAAGCGAGCGCCTGCTTGAGGCGCCGCGGTGCTTTCACGAGGAAACCCTGTCCTGGAAGTCTTTCAGAATGCTGTGGACCCGGCCCCGCATGCGGTCCTGGCGGTGACGCTTCTCCAGGATGATCGCCGCCAGTACGTCGCTGGCACGGTGCGCGTCGTCGTTGATGATAACATATCGATACCGATCGTAACGCCGGATCTCCCAGAGCGACACCGCGAGGCGCCGGGCGATCTCCTGCTCGGAGTCGAGGCCGCGCCGGTGCAGACGGTTGTCGAGCACGTCGTAGGAGGGCGGCATGATGAAGATGCTGTGCGCTTCCGGGTAGCGCGTCAGCACCCGCTCGGCCCCCTGAACGTCGATGTCCATCAGCACGTCGATCCCCTGCTCCAGCCGGGGGAGGACCTCGTCGAAGGAGGTACCGTAGTAGTTGTTGTGCACCTCCGCCCATTCGAGGAAGCGGTCGCCGGCGATCATCGACTGGAAGGCGGCGTGGTCGACGAAGTGGTAGTCCTTGCCGTCGATCTCGCCGGCCCGCGGCTTCCGGGTCGTATGGCTGACCGAGAAGGCGAGCCCCCCGAAGTTGGCGAGGCCGCCCTGCAGCATGCTCTGGATGAGGGTCGTCTTCCCCGTCCCCGAGGGGGCCGAGAGGATGAACAGCTCGCCCTTCGTGGTCGTCGTCGTCTCGTCGTTCATTCTACGTTCTGCACCTGCTCGCGGAGCTGCTCGCAGATCACCTTGGCGTCGAGGACGGCGCGGGTCATCTCGGCGTTCCGGCACTTGGCGCCCAGGGTGTTGAGCTCGCGGAAGACCTCCTGGGTGAGGAAGTCGAGCCGCTTGCCGGCCGGCGCGCTCTCGCCGATCACCGAGCGGAAGTGGTCGAGGTGGGAGCGCAGGCGGTCGATCTCCTCGGAGACGTCGCTCCGGTCGACCAGGAGCGCCACCTCCTGGGCGAGGCGCCCCTCGTCGACCGGCTGGCTCTCCAGGAGCTCCGCCAGGCGCCGGCGGAGCCCAGCCGCCAGCTCCTCGCGCACCGGGCCGCGCAGGGTGTCGAGCCGGGAGACCACCTCGCCCAGGCTCGCCAGGCGCTCGTCCATGATCGCCGCGAGGCTCCTCCCCTCGCGGTCGCGGCTGGCGACGAGCTGGGCGACCGCCTCCCCCGCCACTTTGAGCAGCAGCTCCTGATCGTCGTCGTCCCAGCCCCCGCCGTCGAGCTCGACCCTGAAGGCCTCGGGGATTCGCAGGAGGTCGCCGGCCGAGAGCCCGCGCTCGATCAGCCCCTGCTCGACGAGCTGGTGGATGGCGGCGTGGGCGGCCTCGACCACCCCGCGATGGAGCTCTACGGTCGCCCTGCGCTCGGCGACCGAGCGCACCTCGACCCGCATCTCGACCCGGCCGCGGGCGGCCGCCTTCCCTACGAGGTCGCGGAGGGCGGACTCGCTCCCCCGGCACTCCTCGGCGAGGCGGACCTGGAGGTCGAGGAAGCGGTGATTGACGGCCCGCAGGGAGACGGCGACGGCGTGCCTGGCGCTCTCCGCCGCCGCCTCCCCATACCCGGTCATGCTGCGCATTCAGTCTCCTTCGCCCCCATAGCCATTCTGGCCACAAGCAGGTGGGGGCGCTACGTTCGTGGCCCATCGTTCCGCCTCGGCTTCACAGGCGTTCAGGCGCCGCGCGAGCTCCGCCGCTGCCTCTTCCGGCTCCCCTCGCCGCGGCACCGAGAGCGGCTCGCCGTAGACGAAGTGGACCGCCGCCCCCGGGAGCGGGACGACGAAGCGGTCCCAGGAGCGGAGGCGCCGGCAGCGGCTGGCCGCTAGGGCGACCGGCTGGATCGGCAGGCCGGTCGCCGCCGCGGCCAGGATCACCCCCGGCTGCACGACTGAAACTGGCCCCTTGGGACCGTCAGGGGTGAAGGCCAGATCGTACCCCTCCCCCGCCTTCCGCAGGAGCGCCCGCATCCCCGCCATCCCGCCGCGGGTGGTCGAGCCGCGCGAGGCGTCGATCCCCAGCCGCGCCACGGTCCGGGCGATCAGCTCGCCGTCCCGGCTCTGCGACACCAGGACCGAGATCCGGCGCCCGCGGTAGCCGTAGGGCATGAGCAGCAGGTGCCGGTGCCAGAAGGCGAGGATGAAGTGCCGCCCAAGGCGCTCCGCCGCCCGTATCTCCGCCTCCCCGTGGTACCGGATGCGGACCGTGGCCCTCAAGGCCCGGATGAAACCGGCCGCCACGAGCGACAGGGCGGCGGGCTTCACGGTCAGACCCGGAACTGCAGGTCGTACAGCCGCTTGTAGGCGCCGCCGCGGGCCAGAAGCTCGCGGTGCGAGCCCTCCTCGACGATCCTCCCGTTGTCCATGACGACGATGCGGTCGGCCCGCATCACCGTCGACAGGCGGTGGGCGATGACCAGGGTCGTCCGGTCCTGCATCAGGTTGTAGAGCGCCTTCTGGACCAGCGACTCCGACTGGCTGTCGAGCTGCGAGGTGGCCTCGTCGAGGATCAGGATCGGGGCGTTTTTCAACAGCGCCCGGGCGATCGCCAGGCGCTGCCGCTGGCCGCCCGAGAGGCGGAGCCCCGACTCGCCGATCACCGTGTCGTAGCCGCGCGGCATCTGCATAATGAACTCGTCCGCGTAGGCCGCCGCCGCCGCCTCGCGCACCCGTTCGAGCGGCAGGTCCGAGCGGCCGTAGGCGATGTTGGCGCGGATAGTGTCGTTGAAGAGCACCGTGTCCTGGGTGACCAGGCCGATCATCGAGCGCAGGCTCTTCAAGCTGATCTGGCGGATGTCGACCCCGTCGATCGTCACCCGCCCGGAGGTCGGATCGAAGAAGCGCGGCAGGAGGTTGACGAGGGTCGACTTGCCCGCTCCCGAGGGGCCCACGAGGGCCACGATCTCGCCCGCCCGGATGGGCAGGACCAACTCGCGGACGACCGGCCGGTCCTCGTAGGCGAAGGAGACCCCCTCGTAGGCGATCCCCCTCTCGACCGTCCGGAGCGCCCGCGCCCCGGGCAGGTCGACGACGTCGTCCGGGATCTCCATCACCCGCGACACCCGCTCGCCGGCCGCCGCCGCCTCCTGGAGGATCAGGTTCACCTTGTTGAGCTTGCGGATGGGGTCGTACATCATGAAGAGAGTGGTCAGGAAAGCGATCAGCTCCGGGGCGGTGAGCGCGCCCGAGCGGATGCTCTTGCCGGCATAGATCAGGAGGGCCGCCGCCCCGAGCACGGCGAGCGACTCGACCACCGGGCCGGCCGCGTTCGACAGCATCTGCGCCCAGAGGTTGACCTTCAGGTGCCGCCGGGTCGCCTGCTTGAAGCGGCCGAACTCGAACTCCTCCATGCCGAAGGCCTTGACCACCCGGTGGCCGCGGATGCCCTCGGCCATGAGGCTCGCCAGATCCGCCATCCGCTCCTGGCTGCGGTGGCTCGTCCGCCGCATCCCCTTGCCGAAGCGGACGATCGGATAGAGCATGACCGGCGCCGCGATGAGCGAGATGAGGCCGAGCCTGGCATGGGTCGAGAGCAGGAGGGCGAGGAGGAAGAGGAGAGTCACCGACTGCTGGAGGAGGTCGAGCAGGCGGTTCGACACCGCGTTCTGCATCAGGGCCACGTCGTTGATCACCCGCGCCACCAGCTCCCCCGAAGGGTGGTCGGCATGGAAGCGGCTCGACTGGGTGAGGACCCGCCAGTAGAGGTCGTTCCTGATGTCGGTCGTCATCCCCAGCCCCAGGTGCTGGAAGGAATAGCCGGAGATGAAGTCGGAGAGGCTCCGCAGGAGGAAGACGACGA
>JAXDLD010000589.1:0-10198 GCA_034666805.1 Acidobacteriota bacterium | reverse complement strand
AAGACGAGCCGGCCGTCGGTGCAGCGGTCGATCGACGGCAGGGCCATCTCGCGGCCGAGGAAGCGGTCGCGGGCGCCCCAGAGGAGGAGGGTGGGGACCCGGACGCCCTGGTCCAGGGGCTGCCGCGGCGGGGCGCGGAGGGCGGCGCGGTAGTAGTCGATCATGGCGGTCATCGCCCCCGGCTGCTCCCAGGCCGCGCGGTAGAGGGCGAGGTCCGCCTCGGAGAAGGTGCCCGGCCGGGCGGATTGGCGGAGGCCGCGGACGGCCAGGGCCCAGTCGTTCCTACGCAGGAGGCGCTCGGGGAGCCCGGGGATCTGGAAGGCGAGGATGTAGGAGCTCTTCGCCAGTTGGACGGGGCTTCTCAGGAGGTGCTGGCGAAAGACGGCGGGGTGGGGCATGTTGAGGATGGCGAGCTTGGCGATCCGTTCCGGGTGGGTGATCGCCGTCCACCAGGCCACGGCGCCCCCCCAATCGTGGCCGGCGAGGAAGGCTCGCTCGCGGCCGGCCTCGGCGATCAGCCCCAGGACGTCCCCCACCAGCAGGTCGAGGCCATAGGCGGAGACCCCCCGCGGCTTGTCGCTCCGGTTGTAGCCCCGCTGGTCGGGGGCGAGGACCCGGAAGCCGGCCGCGGCCAAGGGGCCGATCTGCGCCTTCCAGGCGAACCCGGTCTCCGGGAAGCCGTGGAGGAGGATCACGAGCGGTCCGTCCGCGGGGCCCGCTTCGACCGCGTGGAGGTGGATGCCGTTGGTAGCGATCGTCCGCTGCCGGAGCTCTTCGGGCATGGGTTACTTCTAACACAGACGAGCGCTCCTTCTGGCGCGAGGGATGCAACGATTCCAGCCGGACGGGAGGAGCGGGGCTCAAAGGAGTGTCCGATGCGGTTCGACAGCAAGGTTTGCATCGTTTCCGGCGGCGGATCGGGGATCGGCCGGGCGTGTTGTGAGCGCTTCGCCAGGGAGGGTGGCAGAGTCGTGGTCGTCGACCTGAACCCGGATCATGGCAACGGCACCGTCGCGGCCCTCGCCAAGGCCGGCGGTCAGGCGATCTTCGCCAAGGCGGACGTCGAGGACGAGGCCCAGGTCGAGGCGGCGGTCCGGGCGGCGCTCGATCGTTGGGGACGGATCGACGTGGTGGTCAACGACGCCGCCATGATGACCTTCAAGGAGGTGGTCGACCTCTCGGTCGCGGAGTGGGACCACGTGCTGGCGGTCAACCTGCGCTCGGTCTTCCTCTTCTGTCACTACACCCTGCCCCACATGCGGCGCGGGGCGGTCGTCAACATCAGCTCGGTCCACGCCCACGAGACCGAGGCCGGCGTCTCGCCCTATGCCGCCTCCAAGGGAGCCATGGAGGCGTTCACCCGCGCGGTGGCCATCGAGCAGGAGAAGAACAAGAACCGGATCAACTGCGTGGCCCCCGGCGCCGTCGACACGCCTATGCTGTGGGACAACCCGAACGTCAAGAGCGGCAAAGAGAAGGTCAAGGGTGCCGTGGGCAAGCCCGAGGACATCGCGGCGGCGGTGGCTTTCCTCGCCTCCGACGAGGCCCGCTTCATCACCGGCACCCTCCTGGTGGTCGACGGCGGCCGGCTCGACATCCTTTGACGAGATAACGAGATGAAGGGAAGGGAGGGAGGATGGCCCGGTTCCTCTTCGCCACCGGCATCGAGAACAGCTACCCCACGATCGAATGGCAGGACAAGACCATCCGCCAGGACGAGATGGCGAAATGCGATCACTACAAGCGCTGGCGTGACGACTTCCGTCTTCTTTCCGAGCTCGGCATCTACTACCTGCGCTACGGCCCGCCCTACTTTTCGACCCACCTGGGGCCGGGGAAATATGACTGGTCGTTCGCCGACGAGACCTTCGCGGCTCTCCGCCAACAGAAAGTCACGCCGATCGCCGACCTCTGCCACTTCGGCGTCCCCGACTGGGTCGGCAACTTCCAGAACCCGGACTGGCCGAAGCTGTTCGCCGAGTACGCGCGGGCCTTCGCCCAGCGTTTCCCCTGGGTGCGTTTCTACACCCCGGTCAACGAGATCTACGTCGCCGCCACCTTCTCGGCCAACTTCGGCTGGTGGAACGAGCGGCTGAAGAGCGATCGGGCGTTCGTCACCGCCTTGAAGCACCTCTGCCAGGCGAATCTCCTCGCCATGCACGCCATCCTCGAGGTCCGGCCGGACGCCGTCTTCATCCAGAGCGAATCGTCCCAGTACTTCCACCCGGAGAGCCCCGATTGCGAGGAGTTGGCGCGGATCAACAACGAGAAGCGGTTCCTCTCCCTGGACCTGACCTACGGGGTGCACGTGAACGTGACCATGTACGAGTACCTCCTGGACTACGGCATGACTCGCGAGGAGTACCACTGGTTCAATCACCACCACCTGCGCGCCCACTGCGTCATGGGGAACGACTACTACGTGACCAATGAGAACCTCGTGCATACGGACGGCAGCCTCTCGCTCTCGGGGGAGATCTTCGGCTACTACGTGATCACCCACCAGTACTTCGAGCGCTACCGGCTGCCGGTCATGCATACCGAGACCAACATCGAGGCCGATCCGGTCAAGTGACTGCAGAAGGAGTGGGCGAACGTCCACCGGCTGCGCGAGGACGGGGTGCCGATCGTCGGCTTCACCTGGTACAGCCTGACCGATCAGGTCGATTGGGACACCGGCCTCCGCGAGGCTAATGGGAGGGTCAACCGCTTAGGCCTCGCCGACCTCGACCGCAACCTCCAGCCGGTCGGCGAGGCCTACCGGAACCTGGTCGCCAAGTGGCGCAAGATCCTTCCCACCCAGAGCACCGTCCTCGACATCTGCGCGGACGTCACCCCGGAAGGAGACGCGGAGCCCGCGGAGAAAGACGGCGAAGCGGAAGCGCGCTAAAGCGAGGAGCCGTCGTCCACGGCGACCTTGGCCAACCCTGGGGCGATAGGCCACGCCTTTCGCGATATCGTCCTCCTCATGCGCCGCACCCTCCGCACGCTCGCCGCCCTCGCCATCCCGGCCCTCCTGGCCGGCCCGTCCGCCCTCCCGGCCGCTCCTCCGCCGGCGCCCACCGGACTGCCTTCCGGCGTCCACCCGCTTTCTCCCGGGCTCGCCAAGCACATGGACGAGCTGGTGCACGCGGCCGAGGAGTATCGCGGCCTGCGCCTGAAGCGGCCGGTGCCCTATGGGGCGCTCGACCTACGGGGGTTGAAGGCCAAGGTGGCGGAGTCGATCGAGGAGGACCTGCCGGCCGAGCAGATGCGCGTCCTCGCCTTGAGCCTCCAGGCGTTCGGCCTCGTTCCCGAGGGGGCGAACGTGGGGAAGATCTATCGCGACATCCTCGGCCAGCAGGTCGCCGCCTTCTACGACCCGGAGCGCAAGTACCTGGCGATGGTCGAGCGCCAGGGGGAGAACGGCGCCGACGCCCTGGGCAAGGCCTTCGGCGCCGATCTCGCCCATCGCGCCGAGGAGGGGATCCTCGTCCACGAGCTGACCCACGCCATCGACGACCAGCACTTCGACATCGGCAAGGGAACGAAGGGAGATCCCTTGGTGGACGGGAGCGCCGCCTACCTCGGACTGGTCGAGGGGGACGCCACCGTCACCATGTTCGACTACATCCTGGGCAAGCGGGTCGAGGCGGTTCCCGGCTTCGGCCGGGTGATGGCCGAGATGACGAAGGACCCCGGCCAGCTCGCCGCCCTCTCGCCCAATCTGCCGGGGAGCGCCGGCCTCGCCGACGCCCCGGCCTGGTTTCGCGACACCCTGATCTTCAGCTACCTCCAGGGCTTCTCCTTCTGCTTGGACGTAGAACGGGTGGGCGGCCAGAAGCTCCTCGACTACGCCTTCGCCAAGGATCCGCCGCGCTCGACCGAGCAGCTCCTCCACCCCGAGAAGTGGCGCGGCCGCCGGGACGACCCGATCGGCCTCGCCTGGCCCGATCTCTCCTCGGCGCTGCCGGGCTGGAAGAAAGGGGCCGAGGGGCAGATGGGGGAGGAGGGGATCGGCATCCTCCTGCGCCAGGAGCTCAAGGACCCCAAGCTCGCGGCCACGGCCGCCGCCGGCTGGGGGGGCGACCGCTTCTCGGTCTACGAGAAGGACGGCAAGCGCCTTCTTTTCTGGGCGACCGAATGGGATACCGAGGCCGATGCCGCCGATTTTCAGGCCGCCGCCGCCCGGCTGCCTCAGGGGGGCACGGGGTGGAAGGTGGCGCGCCTGGCCCCCACCCGGGTGCTGCTGACCCGTGGCGGCGGCCTCGCCGGCATCGGCGGCATCGGCGGCGAGCAGCAGTCCAAGGTCGAGGCGGCCCTGGCCGCGGTGCAGGCCGAGCGGCCGGCGAATCGGGACATCGACCTGGCGGCGCTGGGGATCACCCCGAAGCAGGAGGAGAAGCCGGCGAAGGAGCTCCATACCGACGGCCGCACCTTTACCGATCGTGCCGCCGGCTTCTCGATCCGTCTGCCGGCGGCCCATGAGGGATGGGCGATCGTGCCGGAGCCGGACGAGAAGGGCGGCGTTCGGCTCGTCCAAGGGAACAAGGGCGCGATCGTCGGCGTGCGGGTCGGCGACCTCAAGACTCCCGTCCGGTTGGAAGATGCCCTGCCGACGCTCGGGAAGCCTGCCTTGGAACGCACGTACGTCCACGGGACGAAGCGGATCACGGTCGCGGCCTTCGTGCCTGGCCTCCACTGGAAAGAGATGGAAAGGGAGATCCGGGAGATCTTCGACAGCTTCACCCTCCTCCCCTGAAAACAGGAACCGCCCCGGGCTCGTGAGAGCACGGGGCGGCCGATAGGAGCTAGCGACGGTCGAACCCGCCAGGCGTCAGATCGCCCGCGTCATCAGCTCAGCGACGGCGCGGTTGAACTTGACCGGCTCGGGGAGCTCGCCCCCCTCGGCCAGGAGGCCGGCGCCGAAGAGGAGCTGGGCGTACTCCTCGAAGATCGGATCGTTCTGGTTCGCGTCGAAGCGCTGCTTCAACTTGGCGACCATCTCGTGCTTGGGGTTGAGTTCCATGATCCGGCGCTGCTTCGGCCCGCCGCCCTTCCCCTTTTGCAGGAGCTTCTCCAACTGCGGGCTGTAGTCGTGCTCGGCCCCCACCAGGCAGACCGGCGAGTTGGTGAGCCGGTTCGTCAGGCGCACCTGCTTGACCCACTCGTCGAGCTTCTTCTGGAGGCTCTCCAAGAGCGGCTTCATCTCCTCTTCCTTGACTTTGAGCTCCTCCTCGGTCTGCTTCTTCTCCTCTTCGTTGCCGAGGTTGACCGTGCCCTTGCCCACCGACTTCAATTTCTTGCCATCGTACTCGTTGAGCGACTGGGTGAGGAGCTCGTCGACCGTGTCGACCAGGTAGAGAACCTCGTAGCCCTTGTCCCGGATCGCCTCCAGATGCGGCGAGGTCTCGACCTGCGCCCGCGACTCGCCGGGGAGGTAGAAGATCTCCTTCTGGTCCTCCTTCATCCGTGACACGTAGTCCTTCAAGGAGGTGAGCTTCTCCGGGTCGTTCGACGACTCGAAGACCAGGAGCTCCAGGAGCTTCTCCTTGTTCTCGTAGTCGGCGGAGACCCCCTCCTTGATCGCGCGGCCGAACTCCTTCCAGAACTTGAGATAGGTGTCGTACTCCTTCTCCTTCATCTCGGTGAAGACGTCCAGGAGCTTCTTCGTCAACCCCTTCTTCATCAGGGTGATGAAGCGGTCCTGCTGCAGCATCTCGCGGGAGACGTTGAGCGCCAGGTCCGGCGAGTCGACGACGCCGCGCACGAAGCGCAGGTAGTGCGGCAGGAGGTCCTCGCACTTCTCCATGATCTGGATGCGCTTGACGTAGAGCTGGAGCCCGGGCTTCGAGGCCACGTAATAGAGATCGTACGGGGCCTGCGCGGGGACGAAGAGCAGGGCCTGGTACTCGACCCGTCCCTCGGCCTTGTAGGAGATGACCTTGAGCGGCTCGGTCCAGTCGTTCGAGACATGACGGTAGAAGTCGTTGTACTGCTCCTTGGTGACCTCCGCTTGCGGCATGGTCCAGATCGGCTTCATCGAGTTGAGGGTCTTCTCCTCGAGCGGCATCTTGGGCTTCTCGCCGGTCTCCTTCTCCTTGGCGAGGTCCTCGATCTCCGGGTCCTTCTCCGCGGTGAGCTTGATCGGGTAGGAGACGAAGTCGGAGTAGCGGCGGACGATCCGGCTGATCACCCAGCGATCAGAGAACTCGTCCATGCCGTTCTCGCGGTCCTCGGGTTTCAAGTGGAGCTTGATCGTCGTCCCGCGGCCCGGCTTCTCGGCGTCCTGGATTTTGTAGGTGCCGTCACCCGTCGACTCCCAGCGGGTGGCCGCGGTCTCGCCCGCCCGGCGGGTGACGAGCTCGACCCGCTCGGCGGCCATGAACGAGGAGTAGAAGCCGACGCCGAACTGGCCGATGAGCTCGGCGATGGTCTGCTTCGACTCGCCCTCTTTGAGCCGGTTGACGAGCTCGCGGGTGCCCGACTTGGCGATCGTCCCGATGTTGTTGATCACCTCGTCCCGGCTCATCCCGATGCCGTTGTCGTGGATCGTGAGCGTCCGGTTCTGGCGATCGGCCTCGAGGCGGATCTCGAGCTTCTCGTCGCCCTCCATCAGCTCCGGCTTGGTGAGCGCCTCGAAGCGCAGCCGGTCCAGCGCGTCCGAGGAGTTCGAGATCAGCTCGCGGAGAAAGATCTCCTTGTTCGAGTAGAGCGAGTGGATCATCAGATCCAGGAGCTGCTTGGTCTCTGCTTGAAACGCTAGGGTCTCGACGACGGGAGCTTCAGTAGTTTCGGTAGCCATAGGCCTCCTCCTGTGGTGCTGGATCGGAGCCGGCCCGACGCTTACCCTGAGTGCAAAAGGCTCAAGTCGAGGCGGCAGGCTGAAAGTTTAGTGCGAGTCGCGCAAACTTTCAACCCGCCCTATTGAATCTCGATCCGCACCGTCTGTATTCCCTCGGCCACCTGGATCTCGACCACCTTGGCCTCCTTGGGGCGCTCGACGATGCTGATCTCGCCGTTGCGCTCCAGGCGGGCCTCGGCGACCCGCTTCTCGTCGGCGGTCTTGGCGTGCTGGCGGAGGGCCTCTTCGAGGTCGCGCCGGCTGATGTGCTCCTTCTTCATCTGTTCCCAGTCGATCTGTCCGTCTTGGATCACCCGGTGGGCCTCGCCCTTGACGAGGCCGCCGAAGGCGTGCGAGCGGAAGGCGAGGGCCGCGACCAGCCGGTGCGCGGCGACCAGCACGAGGCAGGAGACGAGGGTGACGAGGATGTGGGCGGTGCCGTTGATGGCGCGCGAGAGGACCGAGCCCAGGACGAAGCCGAGGACGATGTCGAAGGCGGACTGCCGGCCGAGGAGCCGGTTGCGCCCCAGGCGGATGATCAGGAGCCCGACCAGGTAGACGAGCAGGGCCCGCAGGGAGACCTGGAGCAGGTTGTACGAGCGGGGGTCGGCGTCGACCCCGAAAGCCCAGCGGAGACTTTCCCAGAGTGTGTGCATAGGCCCCCCTTGGAGACGATGACGATCCCGTGTCAGCCCCGTGCGAAGTGCAGCGATCATGCCAGTGCGCGACGCTATGATCCGGCCATGACCGCCGCCAATATCGCTGACAGGGCCATCCGCGATGCCTCCCCGGCGCTGTGGGAGGCGCTCTCGCCGCTCGGCCGCCGGGCGCAGGTGCCGGAGAACTTCCTGCCCCAGCAGACCGCCGAGGCGCGCGGCAAAACCTGGAACGCCACCATCGGCCAGATCACCGACGGCCAAGGCGGGGCCCTGCCGCTCTCTCCCATGGCGGCGGCGCTCTCCGGTCTCGATCCGGCGCGGCGCAACCAGGCCTTCCTCTACTCGCCGGTCGAGGGGCTGGCCGAGCTGCGCCAGCGCTGGCGGGAGCGCCAGCGCCGCGGGCGCCCCGAGGCGCCGCCTTCGGGCCTGCCCATCGTCACCTCCGGGCCGGTGCTCGCCCTGTCGCTCGCCGCCGACCTCTTCCTGGCCGAGGGGCGGACCGTGGTGCTCCCCGACCCTCACCCGCCGGGCTACCCTGAAATCTTCACCCTGCGGACCGGCGTGCGGGCCCGCGCGGTCTCCAACTCGGCGCTCGCCGAGGCACTGGCGGGGGTGCCGCCCGGAGAGCCGGCGATGGTGGTGCTCCGTGCTCCGGCGGTGCCTGGAGGACCCGACCTGTCCAGGGAGGAGCGGCAGGCGGCGATCGGTGTTTTCACCGCCGCGGCCGAAGAGCGGCCCTTGGTCGTCCTGCTAGATGATGTCTGGGAACGGGAAGGAAGCTCGCTCTTCTGGGACCTCCTGGGCCTCCACCCGAGCCTGATCCCAGTCAAGGTGGACGGCGCGGACGGCGAAATCGGCTTCCCGGGTGGCGGGGTCGGGTTTCTCACCTTCCCCTTCGACCCGGAGTCGGAGGTGGCGCGGGCGATCGAGGGGAAGGTCAAGATGCTGTCGCGGTCGGTGGTGGGGTCGCCCTCGGCGACCGGGCAGGCGATCCTCCTGGCCGCGCTGTCTACCGCACCCAGTCCTCCAACTGCACCCGGGAGTCCGTCCCCTCGTCCCGGTACTTGACGATCACCGGGGTCGCGAGCGAGATCCCCCAATCGCGGCCGGCCCCCTTGGTGACGGCGCGGGAGCCGGGGACGACGACGGCTCCCTCGGGGATGACGAGCGGCTCGTCGCCCGAGGCGCGGTGGATGGTCTCTTTCACCAGGTCGTAGACCGGGGTCGAGCGGGTGAGGATGGTGCCGGCGGCGAGGACGGCCCGGCGCTTCACCACCGTCCCTTCGTAGACGCCGCAGTTGCCCCCGATCAGCACCTCGTCCTCGACGATCACCGGCAGCGCCCCGACCGGCTCGATCACCCCGCCGAGCTGGGCGGCGGCCGAGAGGTGGACCCGCTTTCCCACCTGGGCGCAGCTTCCCACCAGGGCGTGTGAGTCGACCAGGGTGCCGTCGTCGACATAGGCGCCGGCGTTGATGTACATCGGCGGCATGCAGATCACCCCCTGGCCGAGGTAGACGCCGGCCCGGATGGCCGAGCCGCCGGGGACGACCCGCACCCCGCTCGCCCCGGTCAGGGAGCGGAGCGGAAAGGTCGACTTGTCGAAGAAGGGGAAGCCCGCGGCCGACATGTCGACCACCCTCCCCATCCGAAAGCCCAAGAGGATGCCGCGCTTGACCCACGGGTTGGTACGCCAGCCCAGGGGGGGCTCCGGATCGGGCTCGGCCGCCCGCGCCTCGCCGCGGTCGAGCGCGGCCAGGAGGCGGGCGACGACGTCCAGATCGGCCGCGGTGGGGCTCTCCGGCGGCGCGGCCCACAGCCGCTCGATCTCCGCGATGAGGCTTAAGAGATCCGGTGCGGCCGGCATCAGGCTCCGCCCGCGGCGGCCATCAAGGTGTCCTCGGCGCCGCCGGGGACGAGCCCGAGGTCGACCAAGACCCTCTCGATCTTCCGCAGGCTCTCCTCCTGGGGCGCCACCATGGGCAGCCGCCAGACCGGCTCGACGAGCCCCATCAGGGCGAGGGCGGCCTTGACCGGCCCCGGGTTGGCCTCGACGAAGTTGACCTCCATCAGGGGGAAGAGCCGGCGGTGGACCTGGAGGGCGGCGGGGAAGTCCCCCTCCAGGCAGAGCGAGGCCAGGCGCGCCATGGCGAAGGGGATCTCGTTGCTGGCGACCGAGATGATCCCCACTCCGCCCAAGGCGATGAGCGGCAGGGTCAAGGCGTCGTCCCCCGAGAGGACGAGGAAGTCCTCGGGCACGAGCTGGAAGATGGCGGCCATCTGCGAGACGTTCCCCGAGGCCTCCTTGACCCCGACGATGGTGTCGATCTCGGCCAGGCGGGCGAGGGTCGGCGGGGTGACGTTGGTGCCGGTGCGGCTGGGAACGTTGTAGACGACGATCGGCAGCCGGGTGGCCTTGGCGATCGCCCGGTAGTGCTCGTAGAGCCCTTCCTGGGTGGGCCGGTTGTAGTACGGGGTGACCGAGAGCAGGCCGTCGACCTGCATCGACTCGTACTCCTTGGCCATCTCGATGACGCCGCGGGTGTCGTAACCGCCGGCGCCGGCGAGGATGGGGACCTTCCCCTTCGCCTCCTCCAGGGTGATCTCGACCACCCGCCGCTGCTCCTGCTTCGACAGGGTCGGGTTCTCGCCCGTCGTGCCGCAGGGGACGAGAAAATGGATGCCGCTTTCGATCTGCCGGCGGAGGAGACGGCGG